>CAZFBN010000155.1:0-12868 GCA_964517145.1 uncultured Saprospiraceae bacterium | reverse complement strand
AATTTGAAAGAACCGGAACCACTCACTCTTGCACTTGGTGATGATACTGCTTTGAGATTGGGCGATAGTCTGGTACTTACTGCGCAAACCAATGCTTTGGACCCACTTATTCAATGGAATCCGGCAGCAGGTTTGAGTTGTGCCACTTGCCTTAGTACGATTGCCAAGCCAATTGAATCGATTCGCTACGAAGTTACACTGACCGACAAAGCGGGGTGTACTGCCAAAGATGCTATTTTCATTCGAGTCAATCCACATGCCAATATCTATATTCCCAATGCATTCTCCCCCAATGGCGATGGGGTAAATGATGTGTTTACGGTGTTTGCAGATGGCTCGGTGGAGCGGCTTGCTTTCCTTCGGGTATTTGACCGCTGGGGTAATTTGGTGTTTGAAGCAAAAGATGTTGTGCCGGGAGATACTGAAAAAGGCTGGGATGGAGCCTTTAACGGAAAAGTAATGCCAATGGGTACATATGTGTATACACTTCAGCTACTGCGGATTGATGGGGTCACGGAAAAAGTCCAGGGGGAAGTGTTGTTGGTACGATGATTTTGATTTTCAATCCATCTATTGAATACCTTTGAATTTGAGTTTGTGATAAATAAGATTCCGCATGCACCGAAGCTACTGCTACGGACTCTGCCAGCGGCTTCGACCGTCTGCGGAAAGCTAAAGGCGACACGAAGCCAACTGATGCGCTATGGTCGAATGCCTAAAGCCAGGGCTTTTTGCAGGATGAACCGGTAGCGGGTGCGGGCGGCTTGGATGCGGGGTTCGTTGCGATCGAAGACCAATTCCAGTATTTTGGGTTGGGCGGTTTTGGTGATGCCGATGATCCGGTAGGTGTTGGCGCCGGTGGCATCGAGGTAGAACGCTGCTTGTCGGGTGTATTCGTAACATTCTGCGGCTTGTAAGAACTCGGGTATTTCGGTCTGGTTGGTGGTTTTGAAATCCCATACCTCCATTGGGGTTCCGTTGGGGTCTCGCAGCACTAAATCCAGTTTTCCTTTGCAGGGTAGCCCGGTGTGGGGATCCGTCCAGCAAACGACTTCTTCGATACTGCCGGTCTGAATAGCGGCGGTGATGGCTGGGCTTGCGAGTGCGGCGTCGCGCATGCGGTACACCATTTCCAGCTTTGATTTGGACAGGAAATAGTCTCTGTCATCGGTTACAAGCTGCGGTTGTAGCAGCAGTTCGTGTAGGGCGGTGCCGAAAACGAATACCGCGCGGCTGGGGAGTTCGGTGCGGTTTTGGAGTTGGTTTTTGATGCTGCCTAGTCGGGAGTTGGAGAAAGCTGGAATGTTGTGGTAGGGGTCGGCGGGGTCGAATGCTTTCCAGCCCCGGTCGGTGTAATGATTTATCAAGTGAATGAGTGAAACTTGGGAATGGGTGGGGCTGGTGCGTTCCCATTTGGGGAAAATGGCGTTGAATTCCTTTACGGTCAAATTGTGCCGAATATCGAACCAGAAAGGGGTAACGGTGGTGGTAGTGTAAATTCGTTCTTGCATAGTTTGCATGTTTTTTTAATTCCCTGGGAATTTCATTCCTACGGGAGTTGAAAAATAGCCCTGACCCGGTGGCAGGGCTGAAAACTGTACCTCAAATGATGCGGGAATGCCGGGTTGTTTTTCTACCATTTGCAGGTGCTCAAAGCTTTTTGCTTTTTTAAGTTTTGGTTTTTGGTGGTTTATTGCTGAGTTTTTATCGGTTTTGCTTTTGTGCTGTCTTACTTTTTGCATTGCCCAAAAAGTAAGCAAAAAGGCTAGGCTAATCAAACTCCTTCCAGTCGGACAGTGATTAGCCGCCCTCCCGCGCGGAGTATTTCAAATTAGCTGATTACAAGTTGACAAAAGTTGTCTTTCATTGTAGAGCAGCCGAGCGGGGTTTGTTCCTGCCAGGGCTTTTTTACCCTTTTGTTTTGGTTTTTGTGCGGAGTATTTCATAAAAGCATTTTGGTAGTTGACAAATGGGCTGTTTCATTGCTTGGCAGCCGAGCGGGGCAAGCACTTTTTGCATTCCCCGTTCGGCACATTGCGGTTCAGGATAGCTCGTCAAACAATCCTTTTTGGGCTGACTCGTTTATGGTCTCCAATTCGTTGTACTTGCTCAGGTCACAATTGCAGCGCGTATCATCCCAAAATTTGCCTTCCAGGATGGCGTTATCCACCAGTTTTTCGAGGCGTTTCGAGTTAGTGAGCGCGGTTTGAGTTCTGGTTTTGAAATACTCCTTTTGCGCGGTGCGCATTTCGGTAACGAGTTGGAGAAATTCGCGGTAAGTCATTGGTTTTTATTGTGTTTGTGTGTTTAGGTGTTCGGGTGTTCATGTGTTTAGCAGTATGGACACCTAAACACGGGTGAATTAAAGTTTTTGAAATTCAGCTTCCAGTTTGGCTATTCGCTCGACCGTGTCGTTTTTCAGTAGCTCTGCCAGTTCTAAAAATAGCTGTTCGTCGCCGTCGCCTTCTCTTCTGATGGTCGTTTCGTTGATGCCGGAAAAATCTACTCTCACTAAGCCGTTGAGCGTGCCTAAGCGGTGTTTCATGCGCTCCAGTTCGGCTTTGATTTTATTGGCTTGTTCTAATTGCGCTAGGGTCATGGTTGATAGTTTTGGTGTAAAAAGCGGGGGAACGGATTCCCCCACCGAAATCAAAAAACAGCAGGAAAAACGAATCAACCGGCTGCCTGTGGCAGTTCGGCAACATCTTCGAGTGCCTCGTCTGGCGCGTTCAGTTTGGGCAGTTCAAAGTAATTAAGGTTCAAAATCATGGTTTCATCGTCCTTTACCGTGTCCTGGCGGTAAATTTGTAAGCCTTCGATTGCTACTTTTTGGGCGTCCAGCAGATCGCGGGGCGCGGCGCTGTATTCAAATTCGGCGATGTAGAACGTGTTTTCGCTGGTTTTGCTGGTTTTTGCCTGCGGCGTCATGGTCAGAATAACTTCGTTCAACATCAAATCGTCGTAGAACAATTCACTTTGCAGGCGTTCCAGATTCTCGACGCTGTAGCCGTGCACCATGATGCAGCAAAGCTGGTTGGAACAATTGAGGAAGAAAAGTTCTGCCCACACCTGGCGCCCACGTTCAAAGAGGTTGGATTTGAAAATGCGGGCGGCAACGGGAATGAAGCGGAACTCCTTGCCGGGTTTGGTGATCGGGTCCTCGCCGTTGATATTGACGATGCCTTTGGAGGCGTCGAAGCGGTATTGGCGCGGATGTCCGGTCATGTATTTGGCGAGTTTTACGTCGCCGGTTTCGGTTTCAAGGTGGTTGCTCAGGTCGAGCGATGGCGTCAATTTGTTTTTGTCCATGATAAAGGATGTTTATGCCCCGCTTTTTTGGACGCGGGGCGGGTTAAAGCAATTAATTCCAGTTGAAAGTTGGCGTCTGCCGGGAAAGTGGCTCCACTTTTTCGGAGTGCAAAGCCAGGTCTAAAGCCGTGTCCATGTAATCGGCGGCGCTGCCCCATAGCAGCGATTCCATGCGGTTTTCGCGGTCTTTGAAACTAGCTGCGTTGGAAAAGTAGCCGGTGACGGCGTTGTAAGCCCACCAAGCCGAGCCGGGGCGTGCTTCCTGCTGCCCAATGCCCGTTTCGGCGAATTCCAGCACTTTGTTAAGGGTGTTGCGTTTGCGGCTGCTCAAGACGGTTTCTGCCTCCTTTCCAGCTTGTAGTTCTTTGCGCTCGGCAGGGGTGAAAAAGACATTGCCCAGGTAGTTCCAAAAATCAGCCTGTTTGAGTTGCACCTGCGCTAGGCGGTTGTAAGCGGTGGCGGCAACTTCGCTGTTTTGCTCGGCAATTTTCATAATGCGCAAGGCTTCGGCGAGTTTATCCTTGGCGTTGCGGGTATGGCGGATGGAGTGCTTTTGTCTGGCTCCCTGCAATGCCAGTGCCAGGGTATTGGCACAAACCACGCGCACATTGGTGAAAAATGCGGAAATAGCGGTGTTGCCATCGTGTCCGGCAGTGAGGACAATAAACTGCTCTACTTCGTCGGATTTACCCACCACAAGCGGCGTTTTGCGGCGGCAGGTGATAAAAACGGTGGCTCCGTTGTTCAGGCTGCCGGCGGTTTCGACTACGATTTTGCGGGTAGCGATCAGTTCGTCCAGCACATTCAAGGCTTCGGCGTTTTGCATAACGGTGTACTGCTTGCCAAGTTTGTCACCCAGCACAAAACCGGTATCGGTGCGGAAGGTGAAAAACGAATTGTCGGAAATGATCTCGCGACCGTCGGGCAGGCGGTGAATATTGGGCGCTTTGAGTACTTCAAAATCCAGTCCAGCCAGTGGGAGAACTTCGGCGGCGGTCATTTCGGCTTCAACGATTTTGCCCAGTTCGTGCCAGGGTTTTTGGCGAAGGGAGACAAAGGCGGCGTAGCCTTTTTGAAAATCGAGGTTGTGAGACATGAGGTACATTTTTTAGTTGTGAAAATTTGGTGCCGGGACTGCGCTCCCGGCGGCGTGGCTTATCGTGCTCAGGCGGCTGGTTATCGTACTAGCTGACGGCGGTCCTTTTCAGATTTGGGCACATTCTCAAAAGACCTGCTGTCAAAAACTAAGCCCTGCGCTTCTTCTTCCGGGGTTTCTTCTGCTGCTTCCTCTGGAGCGGGTGCAGCGCCTCCGCTCCAGGTGCTAAAATCGTCCTCGGCTGCCTGGAGCCGGGCGCGTTCGATGGAATCAGATAAATAATTCATGTGTGTAAATTTGAATAGGTGAAGGGGTTAAAAGGGTAAACTTTCTTTAGCTGCCTGGGCACCTGCTTTGAATCCGTCCTCAAATACCCGCCGGTTGATCGCCCAAAGGAGGTCGCGTAATTCATTGATAGCGCGATTAATCACCGTCTGATTTGCCATAAACTGGTCATACTGGCGGGTGCAAGTCACTTGCTCTAAAGTTTTAATGTGAATGCCTGTAAGCAGCGTGTTGGCATGGCGAACCATTTCTAAGCCGGTCGGCTCCTGGGCGCTCTCCTCCTGGAAAGCGGCGGCGGCGGCTTCCATGTGTGCGTCCTGGTCATCTGCGGCACTGTAAGCGATGCCTAAATCAGCGGGCGTATAAGAATGAGTCTGTCCGAGGTACATATCTTTGGTGGTTTTGATAAGACAAATATAGTGCTAAAAAGTGTAAAATAAAACACCTATAAACACATAATTTTTTAATTAAATTGACTTGAGTATTTTGTGTTTTATATTAAAACCATTGAATTAATTGATCTTTAAAGAAATGAGGGTGCCGAAAAAAGAGGATAAAAAATTGTAAATAAGTGCAAAAATGTGTAAATTGTGCAGATAAAGCAATCCAATAATCTATGCAAACACTACTCTTAACCGGAACCAGGCAGCTGGAAGAATCTCAGACGCAGGCACTCCGCACATGGCTCCAGGCGCAGCACTTTGACTTGCTGCTGTGTGGGGGTGCCAAAGGCACAGACGCCGTGGCAACTGCGGTAGCGCAAGAAATGGGAAAAAAAATCGTAGCCATCAAACCGGACTACACGCGGTACCATGTGAAAACAGCGCCGATACTGCGAAATCAGGAACTAATAAAAGAAGCGGTACGCCTGGGCGCGCGGGTAGTAGCGTATCAGCCAAACGGACTCACTAAGGGTACCCAAGACACCATACGCCGGGCGCTGGCGGCTGGGCTACCGGTGGAAGAATGGCGCGGTGGTAACGAGTGGATCCAACACCAACCGGCGGCAACGCTGGGGCTGTAAACACTGGTAGAGCTGAACCCGAAGCAGACCAGGCAGACCGGGGTGAGCAGACAAGGGAAAAAGCGCAAGGGAAACGGCACAACCATAAAATGGCGGCTTTGCCGCGCCGCTGTCCCTGAAAGCGCAAAGCACCTGACCCACAAGGGCGAGCCCAGTGCAAAAAGGAAGCGAAACGGCAGAAAGGCAACGAAAAAGCCACTACCTGAAAAAGGACGGCAGTGCAGTAGCGCAAGGTGGATCGGTAGTGCGGGTTTGGGATGGCGGGATTGCTGACCTTGCGCTGCTGCGGGTGGGGTTTGTGCTGGCGGACTACCTTGTAGGGGCTTTTTTCGTTTGCCTGCTGCCAGTGAAGCGACTTTGCAATGGCTGCCATGGGACAGGTGGCGGCGCTGGAATGGGCTTAGGACAAATTTGAGATGTGAAATATGAAATTTGAAAGTACAAAATCATGAAGTTTTAATCGGAGCTGATGCGATTAGGGTGGGATGAGTGCTGCCTGCTGCGGGTGGGGAATGTACAGGCTGCTGGGGGTGAATGCGGAGAACCGACGCTGGATGCTGCCGCAAGGAGCTTTGGGTAATGAGGCTGGATTTGCGGCGCAGGTAGGCGACGGTGAGCGGGTGGACAGCTGCCGGGCGGGTGCCTCCTGGCGGCTGTGGGGTGAAGTGACTTAGGATTTCGGGAACAGGCGGCAGGTGGCGAGGGCTACAGCGCAGGCTGCACGAGCGGGTGGGCTCAGTGGGTGGCGGCAGGACAGGTGCAATGGCGGAGAGGTGGGGCGAGGGCTTGCTCCTGGAATGCTGGGGAAGATTGCTTTTCAAACTTAACTGTAAAACGGATTGATAATCAGTGTAATCTAAAATGGTATTTTTGAGTAAATATTAGTAAGCATAATTTTAATAAAAGTGAATGAGTAGATTATCCATTTCACTAGCTACAATTAGCCAAAGTTATTTTAATTTCAATCACCATTACCTTCATTGGTGATTTTGTAAATCCAAACTTGAAAATGAATATTTACCAAATGTACCAAGCCAACGGTTACAAACTTGGCTTTTATGTTCGTAAAAAAAGCTGGGCATCAGGTCAGAAGGCTCAAGTAATAGCGATCGAAGGCATAACGGAAGGACAGCCGATCGAAGGTCCTCCACCTTACTTTACAGAAGGGTTGGTGTACCCAAAAGGGCACAAAAAGGAAGGGCAACCAATGGGACCCAGACAGGTAACTTTAAGAGCGCCTTGGGCTAAAGGGGGCAAAACCAAGGTCAATGGGGGTACTTTTAATTGGGAACAAGTCGCAGAAACTAAATTCCTGGTAAGTCAAAATATATACGAAATGTACACAGCTAATGACTACAAGTTCGGTTTTTGGGTTACCAGACCCAAATGGAACCCTGGAAACAAAGCTCAGGTAATAGGTATTGAAGGCGTCACGGAAGGTCAACCCATTCCTGGGAGCCCTCCTTATTACAACAAGGAAATACCCGGACTAGAACCTGGAGCTCCTGGTACGAATAGAAGTATCACGCTTAAAGCCGACCGGTGGGAAGAAGGTGAAAGAACGTATTCTAATGGGGGCACTTACAGTTGGGAACGAGTAGAATAAAATACGAAACCTACGTTTTCACAATATAATATGCTAATTCTAATGCTGTTCCCTTGCTAAACAATCAAAAGCATCCTAAAAAACACATCCATTACCTTTTAAACCAACGAGACGGCGATTTAAATGTACGTATCGTCTGAACAGTGATTTGTGTGATGGGTGTGATTTTTGTGATGCCCGCCTTTCGTAAACGTTGCGATCATTTATATCACAACAATCCTAGAAATCATAGTTCAGACAATTGGAGCGCCTTTTCTTGCCGCCCGCCGTAGTAGGCTTCGATCAGCTTGCCGAGTATGTCCATCAAGGACAACTGGATTTTATCCGCCAAAACGAATTTCTGGCTTCTCGGAAACTTCTCCAGTTGTGGAATGATGTACTTCAACAAATCATAGGTGTGGGTAATCACGTTTTCTTTTTCTGCTGCCATATTTGCTCATTTTTTTTCAAAAATCGACCGCTGCGCGGTAAAAACCCCTTACCACATCCAAAGGGTAAAAGGGTAAAAGTGACCAAGGGTAAGGCTAACGCCCAGCCAAACGAAAACCGAAGTTGTTGTTCCCGTCGATCGGAACGCTCCTGTCACGGTAGGATACGCGGCAGCTGTTATCATCGTAGTACCAAGACCCGCCACGCACCACGCGGACTTCTCCGGTTTCCGCGCCGCGCGGATTTTGCGCCGGGGCGGCAGGGTACGAACCATACCAATCCCAGCACCACTCCCATACATTGCCGCTCAGGTCGTATAAACCCAAGGCATTGGGCTTTTTTTGCGCCACCGGTTGGGTACGGCTTTGGGAATTCTCCGTAAACCAGCCTAGTTCTACCATCTCGTTGCCGCCCGCATACTTGTAATTTTTATCTTTTTCCAGATTACCGCCCCTGGCGGCAAATTCCCACTCGGCTTCGGTGGGTAAGCGGTAGCCGGTGGCTTGCCAATTAGGCTGCACATTCTTATTGGTCAAATCACCACTATATACCGCTTGTAGCCCTTTGCGCTCGCTCAGCCAGTTGGCGTAGGCAATGGCATCGTACCAGCTTACATTTACGATAGGATTATTGCCCCATAGCCCCCAGCCAGGTGCTATCAGTTCTCTGCCAGTGGTTACGGCAAAGAGATTATACTGCCATACGGTGGTTTCGGTTCTTGCCATTTGGTAGGTGCTAAGGGTCACTATGTAGGGTTTTTTATCACCATCGCCGCTTTGCTCGCTGCCCATATTGAAAGTGCCACCCTCTACGGTGACCATGTCCGGGTAGTAGCGGCGCAGGAGGGTGTCGTAGTAAATGGGATTAAACTCCTGGAGCGAACCGAACCGGTCGCCTCTGCCCAGCAGTGCGCGGGTATTCCTCACCTCATTTTCCTGTCCGGTTTCCTGATAAAAGAAAGCAATTTCCTGGATGCGTTTCATCACTTCGGGGACTTGTCCGAGCAGGGTGATTGCCGCCTGGCATTTATCGCGGGCGGCGGCGTAGTTGAGTTGTAATATGTTTTGGTCGGCTTCGCGCAGGAGGAGGGTGACGGTTTGAGCGGCAACTCTTTGTAGCTCCTCAAAACCTGCTTGGGCACGGTTGCGGGCATCAATTGCCTCTTGTTGCGCTTTCTCTGCTGCTTTTGTTGCTTCTTGAGCTTTGATAAGATTCGCTTCGGCGATTTTGCGTTGGGCTTCAGTAGCGTCTTTTTCTTTTTCCACTTGCAGCAAAGCGGCTTTGGCTTCGGCTTCGCGTTTTTGCGCGAGGCTCAGGTTAGTGGCAGCCTGCTGATAAGCTTTTTCGGCTTCCTCCGATTTTTGTTGTGCTACCAGCGCGCTGCTATCAGCGAGTAGCTTTTGCGCTTCGGCTCGTTGCGTGGCTTTATCGGCTTCCAGCTTTTGATTGACAGCCTCCTGGCGTTGGCGGTTAGCTTCGCGGTTGGCAAAAAAAGCAGCTACTCCCGCAATCAGTGCCAGTATCATTAATAAAACTGCTACTATTGCCACCCGCCTTGCTCTACGTGCATTTTCTGTTGCTTCTTGTGCACTTTTTTCGGCTACTTTACGTGCATCTCCAGCTTCAAGTGCGTTTTTCTCCGCTTGATCTTTCAAGGTTTGAAGTTCGGCAGCACGCTGGGCTTCCTCTCTAGCTTTTGCTTCTGCTTCCTGCGCCCGCCGCTCGGCAGCCTGGCGTTCTTTTTCCGCTTCGCGCTCGGCTTTGGCTTTGAGTACGGGGGCTATGAGGGTGTCGTGGCTCAGTTCGTAGTTGTATCCACCAAGCGTATTCATCTCCCGGCGGAGCAGGAAGGTGTTTTCCAGTTTTTTGAGTAGGTTTTGGGTAGCGCCCTGTGTTGCAAATTGCTGTACGAGCAGGTCGGCATCCACGCTGAGACGGCGGGCTTCGCCTTTTTGGGGGTCTTCATAGAGTAAGCCGTACTCGATGAGTTCGCGGGCGGCTTCGCGTTCGCTGGGGGCGAGCCGGTCGAGTTGGCTGCGGTAGTAGGCTTCATACACATTGGCAATGTCGGGCAGGTCGTCGGCGTGTACGTCGGGCTTTTTGTCGCCATTGCGGTCGCGGATACGTCCGTTGATGACTTCGTTTTCGATGTATTGGCAGAGAATCTGCAACTGAAATGCTTCAGCCCCTCCCTGACCCTCCCCCAGAGGGAGGGAATGCCCACTATCCATCTTTTTAACGGTGGATGCAGTAAGTTCTTGAATAATTTTATCTAGTGCTTCTTGTGAATAGACAAATGTCGGCGATAAAAAGGTTTCGTTTTCCGTGTTGGGCAGCGCAGCAGGAGCAGTAATAGCCTGGCGAGCTTGGTCGGGGGTTAAGCCTTTCAATTCATAACGTTTGTACAAAATGGCGGAGAGGCGGTCTTTTAGGCTGTCCAGGTCACTCATCCGGTCGGAGCGGATGGCAAACACCGCTTTGGCATCCAGTTTACGGAGTAAGTAATTTTGCTGCCCGGCAGGCAGCGTGTCTAGTTGCTCCCGAATGGACTGCGGCAGGTTTTTGTATAGGAGTTCTGCCAATTCTTCCTTGAACTGGGTTTGCTGTTCTTTAGGATAGGAGAAAAACTCCTCGAATTGGTCAAAGACCAGGATAAAGCCCCGCTCTGAGGCTCCTTCTGTGGAGGTGCCCCTCCCCAACCCTCCCCCAAGGGGAGGGAGTACAGGACTACGTTTTTTAAATTGGTACCAAAGGGAATCCCCTTCGGTCAAAAATGCGCCCTCCGGGTTGGTAGTAACTTCTTCCTGCAAGCGGCGGCGCACTTGTTCCAGCGGTGCAATGCTCTTTTCATCCACATACAAACCAAACCGAATGATAATGGGCAGATAGGTGGCGCCCTGGTCGGGATCCGCTTCGCGGAATTTGGGCACGACACCGGCATTGAGCAGGGAGCTTTTGCCGTAGCCGGATTTTCCAAATAAAACTACCAGCTTTTCCAGTAAAATCAGGTCGTACAGGTCGGCAATGTCCTTATCCCGTCCGAAAAAGATATGTCGGTCGGACGTTTCAAAAGGCTTGACGCCGGGGTAGCGGTAGGTACTCATGGCAGGTCTTGCTGGATTTGGGTGATTAATTTGAGCAGATCGTCGGCGATGCGGTTGAATTCATCAGCTTCCCAGGGGCGAAGTGTGCCTTTCATTTGCTGCTGTTGTAAATCTTTGTAGCGGCGCTTAATCGAAATCAGCCAATCGTGATATTCCGAGCCAATAGTCAATCGTTCCAGTGTTTCCAGCACTTCTTCGATGCGGTTTTCACCGACCATTGATTTGAGCTTACTAATCGCTTCCTTGTCAAAAGCCATCGGCTGTTTGATCTTGCGCAGGATTTTTTCCGCTTGTGCCCGGTCGTATAGTTCGTTGAAAAGCAACTGTTCGCTACCCAGGAATTCTACGCTGAATTGGTGCAGCAGGAAGTCGCGGGCATCGCTGCTGGCTATTTGGGTGTTGATGGCAAATTTTTGTCTACCCTTGCGATCGCCGGTCAGTAGTTGCAGCAGCAGCTGGGTGTACCATTTGGAAAAGTCGAAGCCCAGGAACAAGAAGGAACGGGCGTCTTTGAGTTTTTTGCGCAGGTTGGTCGGCAGTCCATCGGGACCCAGAGCGGTGCGCAGCAGTTGAAACAAATCTTCGTAGTCCAAAATCAGCGACTCGTCATCGGCGATGCAGCCGGTGAGGTTGTAAAAGAGCGGCGTATTTTTATCCGGTTCGGGCACTTCGTCGTTGGTTTCTCCATTCGACATGAAAAAGTGAAAGTGGTTCGGCACGCCATATTGTGCGCCGGAGGCAGCATCACAAAGGTATGTATCGGGATTGAGGGAAATGACCACATGAAAGGGTAATTCCAGGATTTTGCGGTAAATGTCGCTGTTAAACTCCAGGTTTTGATACAAGCGCTTCAACTGCCGGGAGACGCTGAACTTGGCTTTTTCATTTTGAAACAGGAACAGGGAATCCTGCTCGTAATAGAGTAAAATATCGGCGGCGTGGGTTTTCAACACTTCTTCATGGACATGGCGGATGAGGGACTTGCCTTCGATCTGGATAATCTCCGGTCCGATGAGCAAGATGCATTTCTGCTCTTTGATATCTTCAATGAGGTCTTCGACAATGGTAGCAAGGCGTTCTTCCGGGGTTGGCATGGGTTAATTAGGTTTTTGGGTGAAAATAGGGAATGTTTGTGATATGTTGTGAAAGAAGGTGGGAGAAATGTAATGGATGATCGGGCAATTACAAAATTTTCCGATTAGTGGAGTAGTTCAGCGTTGGACTAAACTTTGCTACAGATAGTCCAACGCTGAATTGTCTTCCAATAGTATTAAGTCCTTGAAATCATTAGGCAGCTAGTGCCTCGAGGAGTTTAATAATGGACTGGTCGGGGCTACAAGATCGGGAATTCTCTAAAAATTCCCTATTTTTTTTGCGTTTTGGTAATTTATAAATCATTGGTTTTCAGCGATTTGCGCCAGAGTAGCGGGTTTGCTTAAGGGGTTCGCAGCCCTTGGGGCTCGTTAGTGGTAACTTGTTCGAGATCGACGCGTTTTGCGGTAAGGTTCCGTTACTGCTTATTTTTAAATTTTTGAAAGGTTGATTCTTCGATTTTTCCGGTAATGTATTTTTCTTTCAGTTGGTCTATTTTGGTTTCGAGTTCTCTAATTTCGATTTTAAGTTTTTCAGCATTCAGTAAACGTATTGACAGTCATATTTGTAGCTGTCGTTCGCTTTCTTGTCGAAGGGTTTAATAAATAAAATCGTTAATTTGAACAGGTTTATTAAAAAGTGGCAACATGAAACGATAATTAGCCAAAAAGATGAGTCATCCCGAATTTTGACAATGCCTCGAGAAGGATAATATATTATTAGAATAGAAGCGTTCTACTATTTTTAGGACGCTTTTAGGTTTTATTGCTATTTAGATATTTCTAACAATATTTTATTCTCTTGAGATGTTCATATCATAAAAATTTAGGATAACTCATTTTTCAAATCAAGTTTTTAATTGGCTCTAACTACTTCTTCCAGAATTTCACCTTTATCGTTCAGCTTTAATTGAATTTGTATTT
>CAZFBN010000154.1:0-12988 GCA_964517145.1 uncultured Saprospiraceae bacterium | reverse complement strand
GCTTCGTTCGATTCATTGCACAAATCCAGTTTAAAAGTAGCAGAAGTATTTATTGGAACGCCTTGTTGGATCAGGGTGTCAGCCGTTTCGCCGTCGTGCTGGAGCTGAGGCTGGTCGCGCTGGTAGCCGCCTTCGTAAGGGCAGGAACTGGTCGTACCTGGTTTTACTCTAAAAGCAGGGGTGCCATACATGGGATCGCGCACCACGTCCACATTGAATTTGTCACCCGCATCATCATCGCGGAAGGTGTAGCGTACATTTTTGGCAGCTGTGCCGCTTTGCGCGGTGGTTTGACCAAAACGCTTCTGCGTTTTGTATTCATACCCGCCCGAGAAGCCGGAGCCGCCGATGTTAACCACGCCCTGCAAACCAAAAGCCCCGTCAATATAGCTCTCGGTCGTAATGGTTTTGGTATCGGTAATTTCAATGGAAGATTCCCGCGAGATAGGACCCGCACCGCCGCTGAAGGAAATGTTTTCAAACAAAGGCGGCGCGTTCAAATCATTCTTATTGGCTTCATTGAGTTGCAGCACTTGTTTCCAGGCGTCAATTTGATTTTGAGCGTCGTTGATGATTTTAATTTTTGAGCGGTCGTTCGGATTTCCACCAACCGAATCTGCTATGATGCGCTCTAAAGCTGCTATATCTGATTCAATGCCTTCTTTGGTATAAACAAACTGCCGCACCGTTCCTGGAATCGGCGCATACAATAAAGCGGAATCAATGCGGACGCGGCAAAGATTGGTATCCGCCACCAGGGTGCGATAGACACCATAATTCACATCCATGCCATAACCGATAAATACATCCGAGCCATCCGGCGCATCCGCAGTAGCAAAACCCTGCGTGATGGTGACGCAGGTTTCTTTGGTGTTGCTTTGGATTTGTACATTGCCGGTAGCGCCACTGCCCCTGATTTCGGCATAAACTTCATAATCAACGGTGGCAATCAGACCAATTGAGCCTTTTACGCCAATTTTCACATTCGCATTGTAGGAGTTGGATTCATCCGATGAGGAGTTCGTTTCCAGACTGCGACAAGAAGTCTCGGTTGTTTGAAATTCGGTGAAGCTGCCGTCGCCCGGAGGGTCGTGCAACACCAGGTACGGCACTTGTGGCTCGGTAACCGTGCCAAGAATGGGTACTTCCTCCGGGATGATGCCTTCTACTGCAAAAGGAAGTACAAGGTTATAATATTTTTTGGGCATTCGTCGGTTTCGTTCAGACTGATCTTTTATACAATAATTATCCTTATTAAATTCAAATTCTCCACGACAATCTTCCTCCAGTGAAACGTACACCCAGGCCTGCTCCGCCGCACGCGAGAAAGTAAACTTGATTTGCTCGGTAGATTTTAGGTAATCTATTCCGGCGCCACCTTGAAGGCTTTCTGAGTATTCACGCTGGAATAAATTATTCAACTCTTCATATGAAGGCTCCGTATAGTTTCCATTTCTATAATCTCCCAGGTTATAATTCCAACGGGAAAAATCCCTGGCTGTTCTGGCAAAGAACTGATATACACCTGGAAAGAAGAAGAAACCGGTGTCTTTGGAAATCGTTTCAATCGTGACCGTGACCTGCTCCCCTACCTTTGCTTTAAAATATCGCTCGCGTGGTATCTGGTCAAAGGCTCTTTGCAGCAAACGAGCCAAGGGCGGGTGAGGGTTGAAAATATTTGACCTGTCCCGTACTTGTTCCAATCCTTGTCCGTCCTCCTCCAGGTAAACCAGCGGCATTTCACAAATCTTACCGCGGTTGCTGGAAATGGTGATTTTGACGCCTCTCGGTGTCAGGATTTCCGAGGTTTGCGCGTCGGTTTCGGGTGCGCCCAGCAGCCAGGCGGCGGCGAGTAGCAGTACAAATCTGAAAAAGTAGTAATTGTTCCTCATGGCGTAGTTTTTGTTGAATAATGATGCTGTAAAAAAGCAGCAAAACTGCATGACTACCAAGCCAATGAGGACGAATGGGTGGTTTTCTTGAGCGAAGGCGGGGGATTTTTGAGCGGAGATAAAAGTCAAATCGTCTGTATCCTTTTCAACAACTCTACCCGCAGCGACTTGTACTAAGCCACAGCAAAACCCGAATGTACCCTAACCGAAGGATGTTGGAACCCAAGTACAATGTCGGATTTCGGTATGCCTCGATCCATTAATTCATCTGTTAATTTTGCTTCGCTATTATTTTGTTGAATCCAGACCTTTTCATCAATAATATCAAGATGAAAAATAGCTTCATGCACGAAACGTTGGTCTTCCCACCCCACCGTAATTAGCTGAAAATGATTTCGTTGCGTATCAAGAATCAGTTCATCACGCAAAGTGGTAGGATAAGAAGGTGGAATAGCGGCGTATTCTTCTAAAAGCGAAATGATAATTTCCTGATATTTCTTTATTTTATCCATTGCAATATTATTTCCTGTTCAATATCATAAACAAAAAGGGGAATACTTTTGATTTTCAAAATGGTACTCGCAAATTCTTCAGAAATAAAGTTTTCATACACACTGTTTGAAATGGCTAAAACTACCAAACGATTTTCGTCCAACTCCGCCAATGCGGCTTTGTAAATATCATACTGCCCAATAGCTTCATAAAATTCATGTAAAACCACAGGTTCAATAAAGGTTTTGATTTCTACTGCAATCTTTTCTACGCCACGTTCAGCCGCTATAACCCGCTCAATCCCTAAATCGGGCCAAATGGTTCGACCTTTCCAGCGAAAGCGCATAGGATCATGTGTAATAATCCAACCATCCTTTTCCAAAGCCTTTCTGACTTGTTCGTGGTAAATGTCTTTTTTAGGCATCAGAATTAAAGTTCAATGTAGCCAAATATAAGATTATTCTGAAAATCAGGAAAGGTTGGTTCGTGGTTCCTTTTAAGATTTTTTCAAATCGTCTGTATCCTTTTCAATAGCTCTTCCCGCAGTGACTTGCTCAGTGGAATTGCCTTGCGGGCAATGATGACGTGGCTTTCAGCAACTTCGTCTATTTGTGCCAGGTTGACAATGAAAGACCGGTGTACCCGAATGAAATGTTGTACCGGCAATTTTTCTTCCATGATTTTGAGGGTGATGGCAAGCAGGTATTCTTTGTTTTTGGTAAAAATGCGGCAGTAGTTACGATCGGCTTCGATGTATAAAATATCTTCCAGAAAAATCTTGACCATCGAGTCTTTGTGGCGCACAAAAATCCGATCGCTCAAAATGAACGAAGCTTCCTCCGTGTGTTCTGTTTCTGGCTCAAGTGCTTGATTATCAGCCATTCGGCTAATGGTGAGTTCAATGGCGCGTTGCAAATCCAGCTTTTTAAAAGGCTTGGAAATAAAGGCAGAAGGTTTGGTGGTTTTCGCACGATTGAAGGTCGCATCGTCCGCATTGGCAGTTAAAAAAATGATGGGCAATTCGCGCTCTTTTTGCAGTGCCTGCGCTAGTTCCACGCCATCCATATTGCCTTTCAGGCGAATGTCGAGCAGCGCAATATCCGGTACATTTTCCGCTGCATGCGCGAGCGCGTCTTCGGCACGCGCGAGAATGCCGGTCACTTCATATCCTAGTTCGGTAAGCAAAGTGGATATTTTAGCTGCAATGAGCATCTCATCTTCGACAATTAAAATTTTTACGCTGTTCGATTCCATAAATTTTCAACATCTTAAAAACCGCCAACTACTCACCATTCACCTCTCACCTCACGCCGCTCGGTTTTTCTTGAATTCCAATCGCACCACCGTCCCATTTTTCACTTCTTCCTGGAGGATGCCGCCGAGTTGTTGGGTCAATAAATGGATCAATTGAGAGCCGAATCCTGTGCCTTTTGTTTGCGTCACTTTTCCAATACCGTTATCCGCGACTTCCAGGCGCAGGTAGTTGTCATCGGTCGTTTCCAGTTGGATTTTTACTTTGCCACTTTGCCCATTTGGAAACGCATATTTCAACGCATTGGTCAATAACTCATTCACAATCAAGCCAATTGGCACAGCCGTGTCCACGTCCAATTCCAGTTTGTCCATAATGCATTCGATCTGAATCCGATCTTCTGCATCAAAGGTATCCAAAATGCCTTCACTCAAATTGATAAAATAATCCTTCATTTCGATACTCGACAAATTATCACCCTGATACAATTTTTGATGCACAATGCCAATGGATTGCACCCGATTCTGACCTTCTTCCATCACCTCGCGCACGCTGGGGTCATCCACTTGCCGCGATTGCAGAAGCAACAAACTCGATACCATTTCCAGATTATTTTTTACCCGATGATGTATTTCCTTAAGCAGCAATTCATTCTCTGCATTGCGTCGGTCGAGCTGTGTATTTTTATTCGCTAAATCTACATTTAAAGTTTCTAATTTACGACTGCTACGGCGATTGTTCCGATACACCCAGTAGAGCGCGCCAGACAGCAGCAAAAACAAGCCCGCTACGCTGAAAGACAATACCTGAATCTGACGCTGCTGCGAAATTTGAGCTTGTTGCGTGCTAATGGTTTTGTCCTTTTGTTCACTTTCGTATTTTACTAATAATTCCGACTGGAGGGATTGAATCTTGTTCGTTTGAATGGAGTCTCTAGCAGTGTAAGCCAAAGTCTTGTATTTCAAAGCATTGGGATAGTCGCCCAATTGCTCATAACAACCGGCGATGTAATTTAAATCATCCCAAATAAATTCCGGTTGATTAAAACGAATGGCATGACGGTAGCCCGCCAGCAGCACCGGTAGCGCGGCTTTGTACTTGCCTTGCAGGTATAAAACGGCGCCGATTTCGCGCAGGGAGCCATCGGCACGGGTAGTGTCATCGCGCATTTGCGATTTATCACATTCCCAGCCTTCTCTCAAATCCTTCAAGGCTTCTTCGTATCGCCCCATAGATTTATAAGCACGACCCCGAAAAAAACAAGCCCTGGCGCGCAGCCCGATGTCTTTTTGTTCATAGGGTTTGATCAACTCAAAAGTGCGATTGGCGGCTGCCAGGGCTTTGTCATGTTCACCCAACTGCGACCAGGCATCTACCACGAAAAACAACACCAATGCTTCCTCGACCGTATCTTGCAAGGATTGATGAATATTGATGGCTTGCTGCCCGTATTTTATTACATCCCGATAATTTTCCAATTTTAAATTCAAGATAGCCAAACTGTAATAATTTGACGCTATACCTTCCTGGTCGTTGACGGCTTCAAAATTTTCGATGCTTTTAAAAATCAAATCCTCACCTTGCCGGTATTTCCCCTGATTATTATAATCGGCTGCCAGGTAACTGTAAGCCTTCGCGATGTATTTTTTATTACCCAACTTTAGATACGCTTCCAATGCTTTTTGGTCATAAAAAAGTACAGAGTCCCCTCTCTCCCGTTGTGTGATGCCATGATGAAAAAACCAGAAAGCCAGATTTTCGTAAGACTTGGCTTCCAGGTACCAATCTTTTTTCATCCGCGCTTGCTGCAAGGCAGCATGAGCGTACCGGTAAATACTATCCCCTTTCGTGGTGTAATTATCGGAAAGCCAGGACACCAGCGAGTCGAGCGGCAGGTCTTTCAAAGGCTGTGCAAAAGCGAAATTTTGCATCCATAAAAAACAAACGATGAAAATAATAACGGAGCGTTTGGGTTTCATGTATTTGGGTTTTCTCAAAAATGTGAGCGTAGCAATGTAAAGTTACCTGTTTTCCAATATTTTTTGGAAACAAGTTATGCCTATCTTAGTACGATTTAGACAAATGAAAGGCCCTGACATAAAAAAAGGGTGTCCTTACTAATGGAGGATACAAATGGCTAAAAATCATTTTTATAAATTCGAAACAAAAACAACAATTATCTTATCAACGTTACATCGCCTTTGGTGAAGTAGGGAAAAGTGTTGTTATTCCCCGTTGAGGTGTAGCGCAGCCAATAAACATACACATCCGACGGGGCGTCTTTGCCATCAATTTTACCGTCCCAACCCAGCATAGTGCTGGAAGTTAAAGGCGCATTCATCAAATTAGTGTCAAAAACTTTTTGTCCCCAACGGTTATACACTTGCAATTGATACTCCTGAAAAACGCAGTGATTGGGTAAAACCGGCGCAAACAGGTCATTTTTATTATCGCCGTTAGGAGTAAACGCATTGGGCAGTTGCGCTTTGCAGCATTGTGCGTCAAAAATCACCTGAATGGTGTCTGTTAACTCTACCCGCACGCTATCGCTCAGGCGCAAAGCATTGGCAATGAGGATGTAAGCGCCGGTTTCAGTTGCCTCGTAGGTGTTTCCACTGCCAGGCTGTGTATCAGCAGGGCCAATCCATTGATAGCCAAGAATAGAAAAATTATTTAATACAAAAGTATCGGGCGCTGTTGAAAGGGTGTATGTTGTTTCAAATGCTTTATCCCCTTCGCAAGGCGTTTCGCGTACCTCAGGTCCTGGTGGCAGCAGCGATTGCCCCGCTAGTTGATTTGCAATCAATAAGATTCCAATGACAACGAGAAGATGTATTTTCGAGATTGCTTTCATAATGCTATTTTAAAAAGGTAAAATGTGAAGTCATTCGACTATTCAAACATTTTAAAGCGGCAATATACAATCATCTCTTCCTTTTTTCCCAACAACGAGGTTATTTTAACCCGCTTCGGTCGTACAAACGTTATATTTGCTACTTAGTTGAGCCTGTTTAAAAATTAATGTTGAAAACTGAATGAGTTATCAGAAATACCTTAAATTTTCAAAAGAAATAACAGAAGCTTTTGAAAATCAGCAGCCTATCGTTGCACTGGAATCGACGATCATCTCGCATGGCATGTCTTATCCGCAAAACGTAGAAACGGCGCGGCGAGTGGAAGATTGCGTTCGGCAGAATGGGGCAGTGCCTGCGACGATTGCCATTTTAAATGGAAAACTGAAAGTGGGGCTTTCGGACAGCGAATTGGAATATTTGGGTCAAAAAGGGCGCGCTGTTATCAAATGTAGTCGGCGGGATTTGCCATTTGTCTTGGCACAAGGTCTGGACGGCGCGACTACCGTAGCTTCTACGATGATTGTTGCAGCGATGGCGGGCATTCACGTGTTTGCGACGGGCGGCATCGGCGGGGTGCACCGCGGCGCGGAACGGACGATGGATATTTCGGCGGACTTGCAGGAACTGGCGCGAACGAACGTAGCGGTAGTATGCGCGGGCGCGAAGTCGATTTTGGATTTGAATCTGACCTTGGAGTATTTGGAAACGCATGGTGTACCGGTGATTGGCTTTCAAACGAACGATTTTCCAGCTTTTTACTCGCAAAAAAGTGGCTTGTCTGTGGAATACCGGGTGGATTCGGTTGAAGTGTTGGCAAACGTCATTCAAACCAAATGGGAACTGGGTTTGCAGGGCGGGGTGGTGGTGGCAAATCCTATCCCGGAGGCGTATTCATTGGATGAAAAAATGATGAATGAAGTTATTAATTATGCTTTGCAAAATGCTGATAATCAGGGTGTTTTTGGAAAAGAAGTGACGCCGTTTTTGTTAGCCAAAATTGAAGAATTGACGGGTGGAAATAGTTTGCAGGCGAATATCCAATTGGTGCTGAATAATGCGAGCGTGGCGGCGCAGCTGGCGGTGGCGATGGAATGATGGAAGATTGGAATGATGGAATTTTTAAAAAATTGCTTCGAAAATCCACGCCGCGACTTGCCAAACCACATATAGCATTAGAAATAAGGAAATGGCTAGTGCTGCCACCACGATTAGAATGACCCAAAGCCCACTGCCCTGGTGCTTGCCTTCGCGGTAATGTTCTTGCAGGAGCCGCACATTCTTGGTGTTCGCCTTATGACTAAAGTCAAATAAATCACCCAGCAAAGGCACGGTGCCTACCACAGCATCGAGCAGGATGTTGCCTGCCATTTTCAGCGCTACCATTCCACTTGCGCCATTTCGTGCCATGATAAACAGAAGCGCCCCGGAAATAACCAACCCAAAGATGTCGCCTACGTACGGTATCAGCCCAACCAGCGAATCCACGCCAAACCGTAGGTTGACAATGGGGATACGAAAGCGATTGTCCAGTATTTCTGCGGTTTTGTCCAGTACCAGAAGGTTTTTTTCCTGTTTGGCAGAAAGGAGAAGCGACTTGGGTTCTTGTTGCATAATTTTAAGCGTTGTGCAAAGCTACAAATCTTTTCAGTAAAGCAATCAATTCTACCAAATCTTCTTTTGTGTGTGCAGCGTTCAGCACAACGCGCGTGATGCGTTCACTTTGCGAAGTGGGATAAGAAAAGCTGGAAATCAGTACTTTATAAATTATTAAAAAATCGGCTAGCGCATTTTGTGGGGTGTAGAATACCGGATACTGTTCAAAATTGGTTTGAAATAGATTTAAGCCTTCGGTCGCCGTTTTAAAAAAATCAATATTTCCAAATAAAATTTGCCGCTGCTGCTCATACAAGGTTTTTGCTTTCAAAAAAGCATGCAAGTAAGCGGGTGAAATCGGTGAAGCGCCTCCGAAAAACGAGTTCTGCCAGATGTTTTGAATAAAATCCTGTTTTCCAAAAATGACGCCACCGGGAATCGAAAGTGCCTTGCCAAGCGAAGCAATCACGATAAGTTCCACATTTTCAGGCATTTTTAAAGTAGAAAAAATACCAGCGCCATTTTTACCGCTCACGCCGATGCCATGTGAATCATCCAGCACGATTGCAATCGGAATATAATTGGGCAATTGTGAAATCCAGTTAAAATTGAATTGTCGAGCTTTCAATGGGTCGAGTGTGTTGGAAAGCAGCACCAAAGGACTTTTTAATTGAGTTGCTTCTTCTAAAATAAACCTTGTCCAATCATCAAAATCCAAGTCAGCATAATCGCCTTCTCCAAACAACGCTGGATGTGTGCCCGGCGCAAAATAAAATTTGCCTTTGTTGCGAAGTGCTTTTATTACCAATTGACCAGCCAGCGTGCCCGACGAAAGGGTCAAAGCTGCTGCCGCCCCTGCCCAATTTGCCAATTCGTTTTCTGCTTTTTCAAAAATATCGAGTCTCAAATTCGACAAACGCGAACCACCGAAATGTACACCATATTGTTGAATGCCTTCTAGTATTAAATTTTGAAAATCAGTATTTTGTGACAATCCGAGGTAAGAAGTGCCACTAAAATAGAGCCACGCTTCGTTGTTAAAAAACGCCGTTCTGCCAGGAATTTGATTGGTTATTTGCATCTTGTTGATGAAAAGCATTTACAGGAATCTGCTAAAATGATATTTTTACTCGTTTAAAGAAGGATTTTTAGCGTCAAAATTTTTTAAAACAGCGACCTATGAACTACGCATTGATTACTGGTTCGAGTGAAGGCATTGGCAAAGCGCTTGCCGAAGAGTGTGCCCGCAATGGCTGGAATGTACTATTGGTAGCGCTTCCAAATGAAAAATTGGAGCATACTGCTATGGAAATTGCACAAAAATTTCCTGCCCAACAAATAGCTACGTTAGGCATTGACCTGACGCTGCCGACTGCACCACGCGCCATTTATGAGTGGGTGCTCGCCAATGACTACCCTGTGAATGTACTGATTAACAATGCCGGCGTGGGCTATGCGGGTAGTTTTGAGACCTATGCTTCCCCTGCTTTTTTTGATGTTTTGATTAATTTAAATATTCGCGCTACGACGCAAATTACACGTTTGCTATTGCCGGAATTGCGCAAGCAACCAAAGTCTTATGTATTGAATGTGAGTAGTTTAGCCACCTTTCAGCCGGTACCTTATCAAACCGTTTATGGCGGTACAAAAGCATTTATTTACTATTTTTCAAGGGCTTTACGCGAAGAAATGCGCAGCACCAATGTGTCGGTGAGTGTGGTTTGTCCAGGTGGTACAAATACGAATGAAGTGAATCGAGCAAGAAACAAGGATTTGAAGCCGTTTGCAAAAAAATCGATTTGCGAAGCGCCGTATGTCGCTCAAATCGCCATTCGGGACATGCTGCGCGGCAAGGAAGTTATCATTCCCGGAAGGATCAATCAGTTTGTGCGGTACGCGAGCATCCTGCTGCCCATGTGGCTTCGCATTCGCATAGCAGGGCGCAATTTGAAACCGGCAAAAACGTATGATAAAATCCAATATGCGGGAGATTTAGAGGATTAATCCCCATTTAAAAATCGAAGATCGAAAGTCTGATTGCATTGAAGATCAAAGTGTTATGGGCGGAATTTGATTTCGTAAATCTTCAAGATTTGCGAAATCTAAAAGGTAATCATTTTCAAACTTCATCTCGCAACAGCGACATGGGGCTTCGCCGAAATTGCTCTTCGCGCTCGCGGGTGTAACCAAATGTTGCATGCGGAAGCAAGCGATTGAGTGTACGCGCAATTAAACGCAACTTGTGGGAAGGGACAGCAATGGAAATTTCTTCGCCGTTGCAAAGTTTGAAAAACAGCGTACCTCGACGAAACAAATGAATACCAAACGGCGCTACTTGAAGCGAAAGAGAATACACCCACACAATCTGGCGAGGTTGGTATTGCAAAAGATATGCAACGCGATCCTCGCGCCAGTGTTTGCAAACATGAAACAAGGCTGCGGCACCCAAAATGGTGAAAAGCACGCCAGCAATCGTAATAAGCGCATTGTGATTGACCGCAAAGCAACAAAAAATCAGTCCAGATGCCAATAACAACGAAAACGCCACCAACTGCCGATACTGCTCACGACGCACGGCTTGTTGCAAAACCCGGATTCCGGGATGTCGTAAAAGGCGCTGATGTTGCAAAGTGAAAATTTTTTCTGATGAAAAAGGATATTTATATTCAAATAAAAGGACGCAAAAAGACGCTGTTTGTTGTAACAAAAATAAGGGTAATTTGCTCAAATGTCAGCACGCTTCCTAGTCAACAGCTTCATTTTTCGACTAAAATAGAATTTTTTATTTTTTGAATAGACTTGATACCGAATTGGAGGTTGATGATTGCTCTTAAATTGACGCGGACATTTTCGCTTAAATGGCTGATTTTCAAGTAGTTTTAGTGAGTATACACGCATGTCCGTGAGAAACCATAAACAGAAAACTAAATAATGAATTGGTTTACAATCGTTTAATTTTTTGTATTTACGCCCGCTCATTTTGAAATTAGGTATAATGCCTTGACAACAAATATTTTTTATCAGATGTATTTGGAAATGTGGATATTGTACAAAATAATTCAAAAAGAAAGGTTTTAAATGATGGTTTTAAAAACAATTTGTTGGTAATTTGCGAGTTTTTTTGTTAAATTTGTAGCAAGGATGAACATTCTTCAACGCATAGACCGCCTCAAAGCTGAACTCGACGCGCTGCGCCCGCTGGACGTAGAACGTGAGGGTCGGATTATGCAAAAATTTCGCTTGGATTGGAATTATCACTCCAATCATCTGGAAGGAAATTCGTTGACGTATGGGGAGACGAAAGCCTTGATTTTGTTTGGAATTACTGCGCAGGGCAAGCCATTGAAGGATCATTTGGAAATGACTGGGCACAACGAGGCGATCAAGTGGATTGAAGAAGTGGTGAAAGAAGAGCGCCCGCTAATGGAAAGTTTTATTCGGCAATTGCATGTGTTGTTGTTGAAAGAGCCATCTGAAAAAAAAGCGATTACACCAGAAGGGGTTCTGACAACGCGAACCATAGAAGTTGGAAAATATAAAACCGTTCCAAATCATGTGCTGACGAATACTGGGGAAATATTTTATTTCGCAACGCCGGAAGAGACGCCTGCCAAGATGCATGATTTGATGGAGTGGTATCGCGTTGAAAAAGAGAAAGGCGAATTACATCCATTATTATTAGCGGCAGAATTTCATTATAAATTTATCATAATTCATCCATTTGATGATGGAAACGGGCGTACGGCACGGATTTTAATGAATTTTATTTTGATGCAGCATGGCTTGCCGCCAGTGGTTATTAAAACCGAAGATAAAGAAAATTATTTCGCGGCATTGCGGCAGGCAGATGCGGGATTGTTGGAGCCGTTTATAGAATACATCGGCGAAAATCTGGCGCGATCGCTGGATTTGATGGTGCGCGGGGCGAAGGGCGAAAGTATTGATGAGCCGGATGATGTGGATAAGGAGATTGCGTTGTTGGAGCAAAGTCTTGCGACTATAGAAAGCGGTATTGAAAAAGTTAAATCCAAAGAAATATTAATGGATTTATTCGAAGTTTCATTAGTCCATTTAATTGATGATTTTATAAATAAAAATAAAAAATTTGAACAGTTTTATGATACTACAAGCTTCTTTATTGAAATTAAAATTAATATTTCAAATAAAATTAATTTAGATTTGAAGAAGGAGGATTTTACAAGGATTATAAAATGGGAAATTACACAGAATGGCTCTTTGGATTCGTTAGTGTTGAGTTGCGCGTTTACAAATTTTAAAAAGAACGGTATTGAACCTTTTAATAATGAGGAGAATTTGGAGGTAATTTTTTTAAAGAATAATTATATTGTAAGATCACATAAATTAATAATTAAAAAATTATACCATCAAAAACTCTATCAAGAAGATATTCAAAGTATTGTTCGCGAGAATACTAAAGCTCATACAGCTTTCATCAACCAAAAAATCGAAGAAGCGCAGCAAAAACGAACCCCGGAGGGGTGAAATAATTATAGAAAAGAAGCATCGCTGGTGGGGGAACCCCGTAGGGGTGACACAATGGGTGGTGGGTGTTTTCTTCCACTCCTACGGAGTTGAAAATGAATTAGATGTATTTATAATTGCTATAATTATTACACCCCGTTGGGGTTTTTAACCGCAAAATGTAAAATACTAAATGTAAAATGTAAAAGTGGACGAAACGTCAAATAAAAAATAAGAAATATATAATATAATAATGGAGAACAATCTATTAAACCAAGTTAGTTACACCGAAGATAATATTCGTTCACTCGACTGGCGGGAGCACATCAGGATGCGTCCGGGGATGTACATTGGCAAGTTGGGCGATGGCGCGTCGGCGGATGATGGGATTTATGTATTGATTAAAGAGGTGATTGACAACT
>CAZFBN010000153.1:0-13113 GCA_964517145.1 uncultured Saprospiraceae bacterium | reverse complement strand
AAAATTCTCTTTTTCCCGTTTCTTTTTATTCCCAGATTTTTAGTTGGGTAGAGTTGAATTTTAATAGTGTTCATACAGAATAGGTTCTCGCAGGTATTCGCCGGAATGATTAAAAAATATTCACATGCCCTGCCTGACGGGGGCGAGCAAGTTGTCGGAATCTGATTCGAAGTAAAATACAAGGCTGTTGAGTAAAATGCGATTAATTTGCCAAATGCCAAATCCAAGTTACTTCCTCATCTTTTATTTGCACATAGCCCACTTTTTCACCGCGTTCCACCCTAAAAATTCCATTTTCCCGAAAACGACTGATGCGGTCGTAAATAGGCTCCAGCAATATATTACCGGATTTATCTGTCAAGCCAAATAAACGTTGCGGGTTGATTATAATATTGCCATCAGGCTGAATGTGTAAATTTTTGTATTTCAATGGCACAACGAGCACACCTCGTTTGTTAATGGCGCCGAAATTTTGTTGTTGTTGTGATTTGCTGATTTCATTAGAAACTTTTGCGATACCGAGTTGATGTTCTGAAATGCCCCCAAAGTACCTGCCAAATAAGTTGTTGCCCGATGCGTCTGCATAAAAAAATCGCTCTTTTTGATTCCCTTCTTTGGGGACTTCATTCATTCCAAACAAGCCTTCTGCTAAAAAAATGGGCTTGCCGGTTTTTAATTGCACGTCTTCTCCGCTTGAATTCAAAATTCGACTCCGATTTTGGTTCGTTGCAAACGTAAGTCCCGATTGAAAAGGCCTGATCCTTTCAAAAGGTCCTTTCAACCTGATTTGATGATTGGTGTCCACCACCATCCAACCCACTGCACCCAGCATTTTCACTGCTACCAGCCCTTCCGATACCGTATCAATCTCCCCGTATTGCAAAGGCAGCACTTCGCGCCCCTGTTGATTGATCAATCCCCAACTGCCGCGTTTATTGCCTACTTTGGCATAGCCATTCACAAAAGGTTTAATTTGAGCGTATTTAGTAGATGTAATGATTTGCCCTTGTTGATTTATCAAACCGTATAATGGATTTTTATTTTCGCGATAAATTGCATAACCATTCTCATCCAAACGTCCGATATAATCATAAGTGCCATGTTTTATTATAATATTTCCGCTGGTGTCAATCAGAGTCGCAAATTTTCGATTGGTAGAATCCAAGGTTACAACCGCTGCAACACCCATCGAAAAATCCATTGGCAAAAAATAAGATTCATCCGATTTTGCAAGCGCATTGCCTTCTGGCGTGTAGAAAAATTTGCTTGCAATCACTTGATTTCCTTGTTTGTCAAAACACCCCCAAATCCAAACATTTCCTTTTTGTTTGAACCAGCATCGCCCATTGTGAAAATCACCGATGCCGCGCCATTCCTTTTCCAAAAACTGGGTTTGGAAAGCAAGCGTACCTGATTTATCAATAAAAATGCAGTTGCCTACACTATCAACGACGAATGCCAATCCATCCGAAAAAGGACGTGCCATTTTAAACTTTGACGGAATGACAATCACGCCACTCGTGTCCACATAGCCCCAACGTCCTTGAGTATCCATAAATTGAGCCAAGCCTTCCGAAAAGGGGCGAAGTTTAGTCGGGTTTTCAAAAATTTGATGCCCCTTTGTATTAAAATAAAATGTTGGCGTGCTGTCCAATCCAATCATGAAATAATCTTCCTCTCGAATGATATTCGAATATTGAATGGGCAAAATCGCTTTACCGGAGCGGTCTATAGCGCCGACATCCGCATCTGGCTTGCCAAGTACAATGCGTTGATTCGATTTGTAAATAAATGCAGTTTGATCTTTTGGATGAAAATCATTCACAAATTCAGCGTCGGGTTGTATTATTACATCGCCTTTTGTGTTAATATAAACCCATTTTCCCTCCACGGCGTACATATTTTTCTGCCCGCGGGTAAAAATGGAGAGATTGACTTCTTTTATATTAAATTTTTTTATAAAATCAAATTGGTTGGATAATAGAAATTTATAAGAAATTGGCAGTTTTTCGTCTTCATCCATGACCAGACGCCCCTGCACATATGCCCGCGCATAGCCATTTATAAAAGCGCCGATGTAGGTATATCGAAGCGCTTTGCCATCTTTTTGTACTTCCTTTCCATTTTGATCCAGAATGCCCATTTGTCCGCTCGTATCAATAAAAACAGTATATGTACTAAGGGTGTCAAATGCTCTGAAACCCAGCATTGGCGGGGTAGATGTAAATTCCCAGCTGGGTATATCAAAAAAGCGCACTTGCTGCAATGCGCCTTTTGAAAGCATCTGAGTGAAAGCATTGTTGACTGATTTCTCAGATTGATACAACGCTAAATATTGACTATCCATGACTTCCAGCGCAGCGGTAAGTTTTGGTTCCAGTCGGATTTTCTTTTTCCATTGCGGCACAAATTGGCTTTCGGTTCGGCTCACAATGACGTTGTGCATTTTGATAATTAAAGTGCTGTCGCCAGATTGTTTGAGTTGAATCAAATCTTCTCGAATGGGGCGGGGCTCGTGGTTGGCAACAGCGCGGATGGGAATAAGCAGTGCCTCCACATTGGCTTTTTTTACATTGCGATCCACCGAAACAACATCGCTTATCATGTTGTCAATCAAGAACTTACCGTCCGCGCTTACCCGGTATTGCACGATGTTATCATCGGACGACACCCAAATACGCGCACTATCTACTATTGCCAAATAATCAAACATGCAAGGCAGCGAGTCCAATTGTCCATTTTTTAACAAATACGCGCCATATTTTTTGCCTTTGCGGCAAATGGCAATATCATGTTGAAACGGGAAAATAGCATCATAATAACAAGTTATGATAGGCATCGAGTCCAATGCGGGCGCTAACATACCCCAATCGCCTCTGAAATTTACATAATAAACACCGGATTTACCTGAAAATGTAATATCATGAAATAAAGAAGGTAATATTCTTCCATTTTGATCAATCAATTTTACAGAACCACGTGTGCTTTTATATAATGCAAATTGCTCATCCAGGGGTTCATACCAAGGGTAATAAGTGCGTTTGGGGTTTTCTGGGGTGGGTTCAATGAGCGAGGCAATGATTTCGGAGCGAATAAATTGTTGAGTTGGAATGTGCCAAAGCTGAATCCGGGAAGAATCGTTGACAACTGTGACTGCCAAATAATCATTCACGCGCTCTACCTCACCATAAGTTTTATTATTTGATTCGAATAATTGCGATTTTCCATTTCCTCGGCGAAGCAACTTCCAAGAGCCCGATTTAACTGCAATCCAATTTTCATCCAACAAACGAAAATCACGATAAACATCTTTTAAAATCTGCTGCCCTTGCGCATTCACCAATCGCCAGTTCACGTCATCCTGCTGTATTTTCCCTTTAAAATAGCCATTTTTACCTGCCGGCAACAAGATTTCATATCTGGGCTCGAACCCGATTTGCCCTCCATTTGGATGCACCGCCCATTTGCTGTCTTTTTTTACTAAAAAATATTGCACTTCCCCATCGGAGCTTATATCGGCAGGAATAATATCATCATAAGTGGCACTATCAAGTAATATTTGCCCTTCATTATTTATCAATTGAAATTTTTTTTCTATTTCTACTGCAAAGTAGCGCGGCGTCAGGGCGCGAATACGTTTGTATCGGTTGGGAATGATTTCCTGCAAAGTGCTGTCGAGTAAACCCACTTTACCATCAAATTCAAAAATTCGATAGGGAGAAGGCGTATCAGCATTTGAAAAATGATTCCAAGGTAAATTAATGTCTGCAATGTAATCATAACGGGGCTCGACCACTGTATCCACAAGTGTTCCATAAAATTTCACGTATCCCCATTTGTGGTTAATCCGCACTGGATACACTTCGAGGGTTGTATTGGGCATCAGGGCATCCCTTTGTCCCAACAACATTGAACCCCAAAAACTAGCAATCAATAAAAGAAGGCAGAACCGTATCATGCGAGGGCGGGCTTTGGGTTTGGGAATCATTGGATGGAAAGGTACACCGATTCTTATAATAACTCGTTTTTTGTTATAATTCAGCTATCATAAAAATCGGTGTATCGGTATGAATATTTAGCTGCTCGCTTTTTTAATCCATTTATTTAAATCTGAAATCGAATTAACTTCTTGGTTTTCAATACGCATTTTGAAGGTGTATGCCCTGCCGGCGGCTTTTTTCAAGTCATTCATTTGTGATTTAAAATCACTTTGAGTAAATAATGCAATTTTATTGCCTGGCAATACGGCTACCATTTTATTATCCGAAGAAGGGCTAAAGCTGAATTTGTTCCAATCATATTTTGGTAAACTGATAATCGTTCTTCCATCACCTGTAATGAGATATACGGTAATTAAATCCTTCATGTCTTCAGGATAAGCGCCAAAATCAAAATCGGCAAGCAGCGGCACGGCGTCTTTTACTTTCCATAGAATATCATAATTGTGAATGCCAAAATTTTCAATTTCCATGGAACGCCGAAAAAAGGCTTGCTGCTTTATAATGCTTTCTTTTTCACGTAATAACTGCTGGTTGGCTTTAAATTCGGCAAGCTTTGCTTCATATTCCGCCTTGGCGCGCTCCAGGTCGGCGGGCTGCAAGGCAATGCGCACGGGAATTTGATAAATGGTATCACCTATTAAAGTTAATGTAAAAATATCAGGTTCGTTGCTACATTCCAGGCGCTTTTTTGTCCAGATACCCGGCTTTGAAATCCATTTATTATTTTTAGGCGCTAATTTTTCATCTTTGCCAGCATAATTTAATACCAGCGGTGTCATTTTTTGTAATTCCGGGCAACGCTTCAAATCCAAATCCGGGAATGTCAAGTTATTTTTAACATCGTAAACAGGCGCTTCTGGCAGCGTTGCTGTGGCGCGTTTCAATTGTCGAATTTCTTCCTCCAGTTTGTCCTGGTTCACATTGGCACTCGTATTTTCAGGTGTCACGCCGGGCATTAAATTTTCCCAATTGCCTTGTGCTTCATTGAAGTACCAAAAATCATAAGCGCCATCAACATTAGATAACAAGCTCACATTCAATTGCTTACCTTCGGCGATACGCACTGTTCGATTGGACGCAAAGCCTGTTATGGTAAACATGCCGGCAGTTTGCATCCATTCTGCATCCCCGTGTGGCTGGCGCACGCGCATGGGAATGCCGGAAGCGATGATGTCAGCGGCATCATGAAATTCTTTAAATTCAATCGTCACAGGTACTGTTACCGGCTTGCCCTGCTCGTCCACAAAAGCATGAGCAGGCACTTCGATGGTGCTGCCGGAAGTCAGTTGAAGAACCGTTGCCTGTGCCGGATTTTCTATCACAACGGCTTCCTGGGGAGTAGCCAGGTTTTGAAATGGTTCTTGTACAGCTAATTTAACAAATGGTTTTTGAGCAGTTTGTAAGGACTGTCCTCCCGTCTCCTCCGGTATGGTCGTTGTGTTTGGAATATCTACATTGGAAAAAATCCATATGGATATACCCAGTAACGCTAACAAAGCAATCGTCGATAAAAAAAATTTGTTAGATGTGGCTTTCATACGATAGGGTTATTAAGTTTTATAATCAATAAATAATACCAAATATTATTATCTGGATGAAAAGATAATATTTAATTAAAATTCAGATAAATACACTTTAGAAATATGTCACAGGAAATAAGGAAGTATCAAAATAAAATACTTTGATTTGTCTAATATTTCAAAACAAGCTATGGGCAAAAATCACAATTTTCTTATTTCTGTTCTTGATACAGGTGTTTTTTTAATCTTTTTGTGCCATTACTTACTAAACGCGAAAAATGGTGAAAAGGAACACCGGACTGGCAAAATTAAGTGAGGCGAAAAATTTGGTAAGCAGATTGAAGGGGCAGAAGCCTCTTATTCCAAAAGCGCTTTTTTCTGGGCTTTTTTCTCCTCGCGTTCCTGTTTTTTAAAATAGCCTCTAAATAAAAAGTGGTGCTTCAGCGCCTCCATATTTTCATTAAAGGCACGAGTTCCCGCTTCGATATTGCTTAGGCTGGTATTCAGTTTTATGGTTAGCACGGTATCTTTTAAAATGGCATTTGCAACGCCTTTCCCCGCGTGAATGCTTTGCTGAATATCCAAGGTCGTTTGATGAAGTTCGGCTGCCAACCTGTTGGCATTGTCACCTACCTGTTTAACTTTGTTGACGGCATCATTCAGATTTGCCTCAAAGGTAGTATCCTGAAGGAGCATCCCCACCGAGCCTTCTCCTCGCTGTACCTCCTCAATGACGGCGTGGAGGTCTTCCACCATTGCCAGTGCTTCGGAAGAGGCTTTTTTAACATTGTTTAACGACGCGCGCAAATTGGCAGCCAGGTCTCCTGAACCGAGCAATTTCCAAAATTCTGTGCTGTTGTTCAGACGATGTACGGTATTTTTCAGTTCTTCTGAAATAATTGCAATATTATGATTGGTTATATAAAGTGTTTCCAGCATTTCATCTATATCAGGTGCGTCGCGGGAGGGTAGGATATCATTTTCCTGAACGGGCAAACCTGCTGTTTCCGCTGGAATAATATTCAATACCTTATTGCCCACCAAACCTTCCGAACCAACAGCGGTAAGCGAGTTATTGTGGAGAAAATCCTTGCTTTTCCGATCAATGTAAAAAATAATTTCAATGGTGGTATCATTAATGATTTGTACTTTTTTGACTGTACCAATTTGTGTACCGGCAAAACGCACATTATTACCCGGTTGTAATCCCTGGGCATTTTTAAAATGCGTTCTCAATTGAAAATTAGAACTAAATACATTGCTATTTTTTCCAATCATGTATAACATGATGATAAGAAACAGCAGTCCAGACATTACGAATGCGCCGAGTCGAAGATTATTTATGGCTGTTTTGTTGCTCATATCCTATTATTCAAAAAATTGTTGAATTGCCGGATCGCCAGAGCGTTGTAGCACTTGAATATTGCCTTCAGCATAGCATGTCCCTTCCAGCAAAATTGCAACGCGGTCGGCGGTTCGGCGTACACAATTCATATCATGAGATATAATAATAGACGATGTATTGTATTTCTTCTGAATATCTATCATCAACAAACTGATTTCTTTACCTGTAATCGGATCAAGCCCGGTTGTCGGTTCATCATATAATATAATTTCTGGTTTTAATATTAAAGTGCGTGCCAGCGCAATTCTTTTGCGCATCCCGCCGGATAATTCTACAGGCATCATATCTATTGTATGCGCTAAACCTACATTTGTTAAAGCCTCTAAAACAAGCTCATCCACGGTGGACTGGTCTAGTCCTGAATGGTGGCGCCGCAAGGGAAATTCCAAATTTTCACGCACCGTCATAGAATCATATAAAGCATTGCTTTGAAATAAAAAACCGACTTTCGCGCGAATTGTATCAAGTTCTTCTTGATTTAGTAAATGAATGTTTTTCCCCAAAACATTTATTTCACCGGTGTCCGGTTTTAATAAACCAATAATACATTTTATCAAAACCGATTTACCAGAACCAGATTTTCCTAGTACTGCCAGGCTTTCGCCTTTGTAAAGATTTAAATTAAAGTTATTTAGCACTTGATTTTTTCCAAAAGCAATGGATACATTGGAAATGATAACGGCCGCGTCTTTATTTACTTTAGAGGAAGTTGTTATATTATTTTGTTCCAATGTTTGCATTTTATTTTAATTTAAACCTAAAATATCCGTAATCTGCACGGCTATCAAATCCAGAATAAAAACCAGAAGTGAAGCAACCACCACTGCTGAGTTAGCGGAGCGCCCCACACCTTCTGTGCCTTTTTTTGAAAAATAGCCTTTATAACAACCGACTAGCCCCACTGCGAAACCAAAAAAGTAAGTTTTAATAAATGATGGAATCACATCACTAAAACTCAAAGCATCAAAAACCTGATTATAAAATAAATTAAAGCTGGTAACGCCGCGAATATTTACACCCAAATAACAACCATATAAAGAAATGGCATCAGAAAGTAATGTCAGAACCGGCAACATTAAAGTTGCTGCCATGATGCGCGTCACCACTAAATATTTAAATGGATTCGTACCAGAAACTTCCATCGCATCAATTTGCTCCGTCACGCGCATGGAACCTAGCTCCGCACCAATGCTGGAGCTAATCTTGCCCGCAAAAACCAGCCCGGCGAGCACCGGACCAATTTCCCGAATGATGGCGATGGCAACCATATCGGGCAACTTAGATTCGACACCGTAGTACGCCATATTGGGGCGCAACTGAATGGTGAGCACTAAACCCATAATAAATCCAGTTAATCCGATTAGTGGTAAAGATTTATTGCCAATCAGGTAACATTGACGCAAGAATTCTGCCCACTCGTATCGCGGTCGAGTGCCTTCAGAGAAAAAGCGCCCGGCAAAACGTGTGATTTCACCGATTTCCGTTAATATTGATTTCCAGGATTGGTCGCTTGGCATAGCATCATTTTGATTTTCCCTCAATTTAAAACGATGCTGCGTTCTATGCACTGATTTTTGATACGCTGATAAACTGTGATTTATCAATTAATTGCTTGTAAAACCTGCCATAAAATTTGCACAAAAACTATTTTACCAATTAATAATAATGGATAAACCAGGGCGTAGCCATAGGTTGGAATTTTATTATGTGCCTGATTATTCGCAAAATCCAAATTGGCAGGGTGGTGACTAATCATACCGATTAATAAAATGAATGGAATGCGCATGATTTTATATCCGATGGATATAATTAAAATACCCCCTAAAATACTGACCACCGTACCCGATAAAAACATCAACGGACCAACGGGACTCAGCATGGTAGATAAAAAAGTGGCACCGGAATTAATGCCAATGGCTGCCAGCATTAACATCAAACCAATTTGACGCAATGTAAGATTGGCGGAGTAGGGGAGTGTCCATAAAATCGGACCCGAACGACGCAAATAAGAGAGCAAAAGCCCCGCTACCAGCGGACCACCGGCAAAACCTAGGCTAAATAGGATATTTCCAGGTAAGGTCATTTCAATGGAACCAATCAAAATGCCCAACCCCATGCCCAAACCAAAAGACAGTAAATTAATATGACTTAAATGCTCGTATGAATCGCCGAGCAGTTTTTCCATTGCTTTCATATCCTTTTTGTGCGTCAACACGCGAATGCGGTCGCCCAATTCCAGCACAGTATCTGCTGTGACCACAGAATCCACGTCGCCCCGGCGAATGCGGGTGATAATGGCTTCATAATGCTCCGGCAAATTCAGGGACGCCACGGTTTTTCCGGCAACTTCTGGATTGGACACAAACATGCGGCGCACGTCAAAAACGGTGCGGTCGTCCGCAAGGTCTTCCTCTGTCAAATATCCCAAAATAGCGGCGGTGCGCTGCACTTCATCTTCTTCGCCGATGACCGTGACCATATCGCCCGGCTGGAAAGTGGTTTCCCAATTGCAGATATGATCGACCCCATTGTGTCGCAGCCTGCCAAACAATATATTTAAGCCGTGTTGTTGCTTGAGATCACGAATGGTAATATTAGCAATAGCAGGATTTGTAATGGCAACGGTCGGATTTACTATAGGTTGTCCGGTTGGAAATTCATGATGTAAATCGTGAGATTCTTTATTAAAATTAATCCTGAATAATTTTTGCATCACCGCCACGGCAATCATCAATCCTAAAACGCCCATTGGATAAGAAATAGAGTAACCGACCACTGCATTATTGGACATCATGTTAGCCTGATCGCCCCCATTTTTTTGAATCGCATCCAACAAACCCGCCAAAGCTGGGGTGTTGGTGGTAATGCCCGACAATAAACCTGCCGCCGCCGACGCGTCAAAACCCAATAAAAACGATGCGACCCCAATGCAAACCGAAAGTACGATCAACATGGTCAGCGCCAGCATCAGATTAGAAACACCTCGACTTTTTAATGAGGTAAAAAAGGAAGGTCCTGAACTTAAACCAATGCTATAAACAAACATTGCCAATCCGAGTAATTTGATAACATCTGGAATTTCAATATCTGGTCGAATCGCACCAATTGCCAAGCCGACGAACAATACCGCCGCCACGCCCAGCCCATTGCCGCGCCATTTCAAATTGCCAATAAAAGAGCCAATCGCCGCTGCTAAAAATAGATAGAGTAGTGCTTCTTCGGTGGAACTTTCGGTGTGCATTTTTAAAGACTTTAGATAATAGACGATAGAATTAGTTCATTACCCAGCTATTGTCTAATGTCTAACATCCATCGGCTGAATTAGTGTCAAATGTACACGAATTTAAACTCAGGAAGAAATGATTTTCATCAATAGTTAATCTATTTATGAGGTTAAATTTTTTATAGGTTTTTTATTTTTAAAAATTTCTATTTTTGATGAATGAAAACGCAACTGCTCTTTCCGATACTGCTCATGTTGTGGCATTCTTTGTTGGCGCAGACCATACTTCCCGCCGATAGCCTCCTGGCGACCACCCCAGCCGGTTTTAAATACCTCAAGCATACGAATCAAACTGGCAAGCGTCCGCAACCTGGACAATTTGTATTGTACCACGCTCAAATGCGCAATGGGAAAACGGTGTTTTACAGCAGTCGCAAGCAAGGTGGGGAGCCTGTGCTGGAAATGCCTGAGCAGCAACAAGAAAAAGAGTGGAAGATGGCAACCACACAATTGCTGCTGCAAATGACTAAAGGCGATAGCGCCACTGCTTTTCTGCGGGTGGATACGATGAAAAATAAGCCTAAAAGCCTTGCCAATACAGATTGGGTGGCATACGACATCGTTTGTCTGGATATTTTGGATAAAACCGAATGGGAAAAGCGCCAACAAGCAGATGGCGTGGATCATGCCTTTTTATTAACATTAATGGATAGCATTATCACTGTTTACAAAAATAAAACGACGCGCGCTCAAATGACCCTGGAAACGACGCGTTCAGGATTAAAATATTTGATTTTGAAGGATGGGAGTGGTAATTTTCCGACCAAAGGCAAGAATGTGGCAGTGCATTACGCAGGTTTCTTGCGCAGTGGCAAACTGGTAGATAGCTCAACAAATGAAGGAAAGCCTTTTATTTTTCCGCTGAGTGAGGGTGTTGTGATCGAAGGGTGGGATGAAGGAGTGCCATTATTGCGCGAAGGTGCAGAGGCAGTGTTTTTTATTCCGGCAAAATTGGCTTATGGCCAACAGGGTTCTCCTCCTACTGTGCCACCAAATGCAGAGATGATTTATTACATTAAAATTGTAAAAGTGCCTTGAACTTAGAAGCTATTTCAAATTTATAAAAATCATAATGCAAAGGAGAAAATTAACCAATAGTGCAAAAACAAAATCCAGACTTTAAAAGATTTTATCCAATCGGATTAGCTGAATTTACGCCTTTCATATTAAATAAAGAACAAATTTGAAACAGTTTCTTATAGACAATATGAATAAAATTATTGATTTTTTTATGATTTTATAATGAAATAGTCTTTTATTTAAAAAAATCTACAAATTTCCCGGTGGATTGTGTCCATGTTTATTTCGAAAAGCATCAATATATTCTTGTTAAACTTCTTCCGCACGCTTTCGACCGGGGATACCTATTTCAAGCACTTTAGCAAAAAATTGCACTCTGCCGACCCAGCGATTGAAAAGAGAAATTTGTTCATTCGCACGAGGTGAGCTGCCGTCAGGTAATAAAGGTTTGCCGGAAATGCCATATTTGTAAATACCATACCGCTCTACATCAAAAATTTCGTAGATATGATGTTCCGCATCATTATCGTGTGAATTGGCGTGCGGTTTCATGATAAATCTGCAAAGCGGTCTTTAAGAGGAGTTTCGGCTCATACCGATTACTGCCCAATTGCTCTGCAAAGCGCTGTCCATCAAGCGCATATAGTTTTTCGTTTAATATATCATGAAATCGTTGGATTTCTGCTTCCGAAAATTGCCTCAAAGCCTGTACCGCCAGTGCCAGAATCGCCTCGCTATCCAGCGTTCGCCAGTCTAATAAGTCAATAATTGCCCAAAATTTTGCCTCGTCCATGCCCTCCTCCTGCAAAGCAGTTTCCGCCTCTACGCGCAAGGTAGCGTCGGGGTATTTGGCTTGCAAACCCCGAAGCTCGGCAGGGGAGAGGTCGCGCAATGGCAATTCTAAAACAGTGGTCATATCTTGCGGTATTTGTAGCTAAAATAATTTTTTTTGACTGAAACTCCTCCCAAACTCTAGTTGCGAAAGGCATTTTATTTATTAATTTTCAATAATTGAATAAAATACGAGCTATTTATTATTTCTTTGTACTTCTTCCTTTACTTTTTCCAAAAAGTTTCTTGCATTCAGCAGTATAATTTTATTTGTCTCATATTTAACTTCATATTTTAAAAAATCGTCAAAGGCAGATTTAAATAATTCCTTTGCCATCTGAGTAGAAAGAAATTTGGTAATAATTGCTTTATTACCTTTCGAAATATATTCTTCATAAGATTTTGAAAGTAGATTAGCATAATTTGATGGAGTTAAGTCAGAAATAACAGTCCTGGGATAAGGCTCATACCCTCCACAAGCTCTTGTATCGATTGAAAATCTCTCTAATGCTTTGGAGTAGAACTTATCGTTTTGTCCATTAACGGTTCTTTTTACTGAAGTCATTATCATCATCCCGGCGCACATTGCGCAAGGTTCTAATGTAGAATATATAGTATAACCGGATAAATTGAATATACCATTTTTTGACAAATATTCAGACATTAAAATAATTTCACCATGCTTTGTACTATTATTGAGTACATTAATGGAATTTAGAGCATAAGCAATAGGAATATTTTCAGGATTAACTAAAACAGAACCAACATTATAACCTCTCCCATTCCTATCATCATCTTGCCAGTCGAGGTAGACAATTGAATATGCTAACAAGGAGTAAATCTCATCTTTCTCTCTTTCACTCATATCCATTTTCTTTTCATAAGTATTGTCTTTAATTGTTGTAGTTGCTGATGATTTAGAAACTGTTTTATTTGAGCATGATAGATTCAATAGTGAAAAAGTAAAAAACAGTAAAACTATAAATTTTTCCATATTAAATAGACTTGCGTCAAATTGATTATCAACAGATTAAGAAATTCCAGAGTCCGGCG
>CAZFBN010000152.1:0-13273 GCA_964517145.1 uncultured Saprospiraceae bacterium | reverse complement strand
TTCGCTAATTTAACCTTTCTTTTTTCCCTAGCATTACTTGTTTAGTTCTACCCATTTTTTCCAACCAGTCAGTTGTCAACGCTTTCATTTGGCGTAAGTCATCGATTGTACGAAAGGCGCCATGCTGTGCACGATAACTCACAAGGGCGTTTGCTTGGCGCGCATCAATGTAGGGATGTGCTTTTAATTCTTCCACCGAAGCCTGATTAATCGCTATTTTTCTCAGTACCGGCGATGCTTTTAATTGTAGCTTAATTGCCTGAAAAGTGCTATCGGGCAAACCAAAGGTTTCTTTTACCTGTTCTATGTGGCTAAATCCGCCTAACTTTTCCCGGAAATTTGTGATGCGTTTGGCATAAGCCGGACCAATGCCACGTAGGGTTTGCCATTCTGCTACAGTCGCTTGATTGATATCAATTGTAACAGGCGTTGAGGTTCGTTTGGTAAAGTCGGGTGATTTCGAATTTTCAGCAGACAAAATCGGTTTTTGAGCACTTGATTGCATTGTCGCTGCAATTTGAATATAGGGGGCAAGTCGTTCATAGTCTTTAGTTTTCAGACCATAAATTTTTTTAAGGTCTTCTTTGTGATAAAATTTGCCCCCTTTGTCGCGGTATTTCAGAATTGTTGCCACCGTTTTTTCAGGCAAGCCTAATCTGATGTAATCTTCCTTACTAGCCGTGTTCGGGTCAAAGGCAAAAAGAGAAACGGGGATTCGATCCTTGGAATCATTACTGCTTGCGCTGGCTATCTTCGCGCCATTCACCTGAATATATGGCTCCAATCGCTGATAATCAGCCATTTGCATGCCATAAATTTTCAGCAAATCTTCTTTGCGACGAAATTCCCCGCCCTTGTTACGGAAATTTTCAATAGTTTGTGCCACTTTGGGCGACAAACCTAATCGTACCAGATCCTCTTTTGCGACCGTGTTTGGATTAAAATAAAAAAGAGTCGTTTTTGTGTTTGCTTGAATGGTGTTTTCATCTACGTTTGAAAAATGGACAAATTGAGCTTTAAAATCGGGTGATTCTGGTTGAGCGATCCTTGTTTTAAATAAAAAAGGCGAAAGGACAAGGAACAGACTCAGCAGGCAAAGTACCAACGCACCATTTCTTTCGGTTCGGGTATAATAAAAATAGTCTTGTAAAAATCTGCTTGTTTTCATAGTTGCTAAAAGGCATTTTTTATATTTTGACGCAGCAACTGTAGCAGGGTAACATTTTTTAGGGTACGAAGTACACGAACGTTGATTTCAGGTTGATGAACAGCTATTTGGAGTACACGAACGTAAACCGGAATCTTGTTGGACGTGTTACCTATCTTTTGTTACTTTTATTTTGTAAGCGACCATTTGTGCCGTAAATTTGCTAACATGAATTTTTCGTCGAAACTAATTGAAGAAGCCGTTAACGCGTTTTCGAGTTTGCCAGGCATAGGAAAAAAAACGGCGCTACGACTGGTATTGCATTTGGTGAATCAACCTGTTGAAACTGCGGAGCAATTTGCGGAAGCGTTGGTGAAGATGCGAAAGCATATTAACTTTTGTAAAATATGTTATAACCTCTCCGATGAGCCGATTTGCAGCATTTGCGCTGATCTGCGTCGCGACCGCTCCCTGGTGTGCGTGGTGGAGTCCATTCGCGATGTGATGGCAATTGAAGATACCTCGCAGTATCGGGGCTTGTATCATGTTTTGGGTGGCGTTATTTCGCCCATCGAGGGCATCGGTCCTGGAGATTTGACCATCGATTCTCTGCTGGGCAGAGTGCAGGAAAATGAGGTGCGGGAAGTGATTATGGCAATCAGCCCAACGATTGAAGGAGATACAACTATTTTTTATATATCTAAACGCCTGAAAGAGTTGGGTGTAAAAATTAGCACCATTGCACGAGGCGTTTCATTTGGAGGAGAATTGGAATATGCCGACGAATTGACGTTGGGGCGTTCCATTGTGGCGCGCGTTCCTTACAGAACAGAAGGATAGGATCGAATTAGTAATGAGTTGATAAACAATTATTTAAGTTGCAAAATATAATAGACATTTTATTATTATTTGAAATACCTAATCCTCCGTTCTGAAAAAATTTGTACAATTCAAACAACTCATTACCTTTGCAATCCTAATTTTTAGAAAAGTTCAAATTAAAAGCCGTATATTCGCGGAGTTTTTCCAAAAACGGGTAATGGATGATTGTTGATTAAAACAATGATCTTTTTCCTGAAAATGCTTTATTTTTAAAAGACTTTAGATTTTCAGACAAATCGGTGTTCCTAAAAAGTCTAATATCTACGGTCTATTTTCTAAATTTAAAAGGTTTAAACCGGAAGTTATGCAAGGCAAAGGCATTGTGAAGTTCTTCCTTGTGGTGTTGACGCTTGTAACAGCGGTGCAGTATTTCTTTATTCTACCGACACAGCGGGTAGAAAAAAATGCTGTCAAATATGCATACGCAGCGTGCCCAGGAAGTGAGGAGAATTCTCTTTGTTTTAAAGAGAAAAGGACGGCGTTTTTAGACTCTATGTCCTCAGAAACAGTATTACCTATCCCACTGATTAAGGACTACACCTATCAAGACCTGAAATCGCAGCAATTGGCGCTGGGTTTGGATTTGAAAGGAGGGATGAGTGTCATTCTGCAAGTAGATTTGAAGGATTTTGTAAAGGCACTTGCCAACGACAGCCAAGACCCTGTTTTTGTGAAAGCGCTGGATCGTGCCGCTGCATTGCAAAAAACACAACAATCTGACTTCATCACGTTGTTTGCGGATGCTTTCCGGGAAATTGGCGGCGGTAAGAAACTTGCACCTATTTTTGCTCGCAATGAAGCGCTGCGCGATGAAATTAAATCGTTTGAGACTTCTGACGGTGAAGTGGTTCGCATTTTGCGTGATCGCGCGAATGAAACTGTGGATTTGACGTTCAAATTATTGAAAGAACGTATTGATAAATTGGGCGTTACACAGCCAAACGTGTCGTTGGATGCTGCTCGTGATCTGATTGTGGTAGAATTGCCAGGGATTGACAACCCAGAGCGTGCGCGCACGTTCTTGCAGGCTGCTGCAAAGCTCGAGTTTTGGAATGTGTATCGCATTAGCGATGCCGGCATACAGCAGGGCTTCATCGCTGCCAATCAGCGACTGAAAGATGTTCCTAACTATAAAGCACCCAGCGCCGCTACAGAAACAGATACGGCAGCAGTGGTGGAAAATGATTCTTTGACAAAGCAGGATACTTCTAAGAATGTTGCAGCGGCAGATACGACTAAAAACGATTCGCTGAATAATTTGGCTAATTTCAATGAAGGTCCGCTGTTTAAAGTATTCCAACTGAACACGACGGGTGCCAATGGCTTGTCGGTGATGGGTATTGCCAAGAAAAATCAGCGTTCCTATGTGAAAGATTCACTGTTGAATCGTCCTGATGTCAAAGCACTTTTCCCCCGCGACGTTGTTTTCCGTTGGTCGAAAGACCCCATTGTGGATCCAGCAACTAATTTGGAGACAGAAGATTATGCGCTGTATGCCATTCGTGCAGAACGCAACACGGACAAACCGCTGTTGAGTGGAGAAAGCGTGGTAAATGCTCGCCCAGAGACCGATCCGGTGACGGGCAAAGTGAGTGTTTCTTTGCGGATGGATCAATCTGGTGCGAAAGTTTGGGGTCAAATGACAACCAAAGCTTACCAGGATAACAATCGAGAAATCGCGATTTTATTGGATAATGAGGTGGTGTCTGCTCCGCAGGTTATCAACCCCATTACGAACGGTAACTCTTCTATATCAGGTAGTTACACGATCCAAGAGGCACAGGATTTTGCCAATATTTTGCAAATTGGTAAACTGCCCGCAGAAACCAGAATTCTCAGTGAGAACCTTGTTGGTCCTTCTCTTGGTAGAGATAATATTACAAAAAGCTTGAATGCGGTTGCCATCGCTTTCATCGTATTGTTGATCTTTATGGTGGCTTACTATGGCGGAGGGGGTGTTGTTTCGGTTATTGCTTTGTTTGCCAATATGTTCTTTATTTTTGGGACCTTGGCTTCCTACGGAACGGTATTGACTTTGCCTGGTATTGCAGGTATTGTATTAACACTAGGTATGGCGGTGGATGCCAACGTAATCATTTACGAACGAATTCGAGAGGAGCTTCGAGCAGGTAAGTCTCTTATGGCGTCTATTGTGGACGGTTTTAAAGGGTCTTATTCGGCCATCATTGATGGCAACGTAACGACTATTTTGACAGCCTTAATGTTGGCTTATTTTGGTTTGGGTCCAATCAAAGGATTCGCAGTTGTGTTGATTATCGGTATCCTGTGTTCTTTGTTTACTGCGGTGCTGCTTAGCCGTTTGATGATTGACTGGCGGACTGCCAGAGGCAGAAGTATGAGTTTCTGGAATGGATGGTCGAAAAATGTGATGGCGCATGTGAATATTCCATGGATGAGCTATCGCAAGTATGGCTATATGTTTTCAGGGGCTTTAATTGCAATCAGCATTATTTCTATTGTAGTGAAAGGTTTTGATCTGAGTGTAGATTTTAAAGGCGGCTTTTCTTATAATGTGCAATTCGATAAAAGTGTACAAGTTGACGCTCAAAAAATCAGAGAAGGTTTGACTTCGGTATTTGGCGCAACGCCGGTTGTGAAAGCTGTTGATACGGAGAATACATTCAACATCACAACTGCTTATTTGATTGATGACAGTAGCGAAGACGTGCAAGATAAGGTCACTGCAAAACTTTATGAAGGCGTAAAAGCCCTAACGGGCGATGATATTCAAAAGGAAAATTTCATTCAAACAGATGCAGATGGGACACACATTGTAAGTTCCAGCCGCGTGGGTCCTACCGTTGCAGATGATATTCGCGACAGTTCTTTTACAGCAGGTATCTTTGCACTTTTAGTGATTTTCCTGTACCTGGCAGTGCGTTTCAGCCAGTGGAAATTTAGTTTGGGTGCGGTGCTCGCGCTCTTCCACGATGCCATTATTACAGTGGGGATGTTCTCCCTTCTGCATGGCGTGTTGCCATTCTCATTGGAGGTAGATCAAGCGTTTGTGGCAGCTATTTTGACGGTGATCGGTTATTCTGTGAATGACACGGTGATTGTATTTGACCGTATCCGTGAATTCAGTGGTATGTACGCTGGTCGTCCGAAAGAAGAAGTGTTCAATATGTCTATCAATCATACACTGAGCCGCACGCTTATTACTTCCGGTACGACGCTGCTGGTGGTGATTGTGTTGTTAATTTTTGGCGGCGCTACGCTGAAAGGCTTTGCATTTGCGCTGCTGGTTGGTATTCTGTTTGGTACCTATTCTTCCGTGTTTGTGGCATCAGCATTGGTAGTAGATTTGATTAAAGAAATCAAAGGAAAATCAGAAGTAACTAAGAAAAGCTTTGCACGCCATGCACCGGCGGTTAAGCAAAAAGCATAAGTGATTAGATTTGTTAGTTTAACGGTCGTACTCTCCTGTTCAATTTTATTTGAACAGGAGTTTTTATTTTGTTTTATAATGTTCAAAAGCAAAGCATGAACCTTCCGATTTTATACGAATCTAATTGGCTACTGGCTGTTGATAAACCGGCTGGAATTGTTGTAGAAAAATCACCGCACCATGCTTCGGTAGAAGCTTGGGCAGAAACCTACATTGCGCAGCAAACGAAAAAGCCTTTTGTTGGAATCATTCATCGGCTCGACCGCCCTGTGAGTGGGGTGTTGCTGTTGGCGAAAAAAAAGGCAGCTCTAAAAAATTTGAATGAGCAGTTTCGATTGCGAAGCATTCAAAAAATCTATCAGGCATTGGTTGAAAAAGAACCCCCAGTGTTAACTGGAGAATTGGTGCACTGGCTGAAAAAAGATGTAAAAAATAAAAAAGCAATTGTTTATGAATCGCCTGTCAATCAAGCAGATAAATGCCATTTAAAATATCAATTTAAAGAAAAAGTCGGGGCTTATTTTTTGCTTGAAATAGAATTACACACCGGCAAATTTCATCAAATACGCGCCCAACTAGCCGCCATCGGCTGTCCGATTGTTGGAGATAAAAAATACAATGCCACTGCGCCGTACCAGCAGGATGCTATTGCTTTGCATGCCAGCCGTTTAAGTTTTCAAGAGCCACTCACCCAACAACTCGTCACCGTCGTAGCGCCCTCTCCGTTTTGAAATGTCAGCCACCTGTCATTGCGACAACAAACTGTTGAAATACACGTTGTTTTATTGTAAATTCGACAAAAAGCATCCTATGTTTAAACGATACATCTTACCCTTGCTGGCATTAAGTTTGCTGGCAGCGGCTTGCTCTTATACCCAAAAAGTACGCGACGGCAGAACGGCTTACAAGTACAAACAATATGCGGTAGCAGCTCCGATGTTGGAAAAAGAGTACAACAAAGCCAAAACCCGCGTGGAAAAAGGAAAACTGGCATTTTTACTAGGTGAATCATATAAAGAATTAAATAAAAGTGAAGCTGCCATTCGCTGGTACCGCATTGCTTACGACAATCAGGCGGGCGTAGATGCGCTGCGGGAATATGCGTATGCACTCAAGCGCGCAGAGCAATACCAGGACGCTGCGCAGGCATTCAAGGATTTGGGTATTGAAATTGGCAGCCCGTATGAGTATCGGCGGGAGATCAGCGCCATTGAAGTGGCATTGGGTTGGAAAAACATCAAAACGCCGGAGTACCGCATTACATTGCCAGAATTTAATACAAAATATGCTGATTATGCGCCGGTTTTGTATAAAGATAATCAACTGGTATTCACCTCGGATCGAGCTAATAGCACTGGCGACGACACTTATAATTGGACGGGTAATAAATTTTCTGATCTGTTTGTAGCTGATTTACAATCTAATAACACGACTTCTTTTAGCAATCAAGTCAATTCTGAAAACAACGATGGTACGCCGGTTTTTAATCAGAATTATACCGAAATGTTTTTTACACGTTGTTATGGTGGCAAAAGAGATTCTACAGAAAATTGCAAAATCATGGTGAGCACATTTGAAAATGGGGCTTGGTCGGTGCCGCGTGTGCTTGATTTTGTACAACCTGGCATAAACTATGGTGATCCGAGTCTTTCGGCGGATGGCAAAGAATTATATTTTGTCAGCAATCACTCGGATGGCTGGGGCGGCAGGGACATTTACGTGTCGAAGCGCACGGTGGATGGCTGGAGTGAGCCGGATATGCTGGGGCGCACTATTAACACCATTGGAAATGAGCGTTTTCCGTACTTGGATGGCGATACTTTGTATTTTTCTTCTGACTTTCATGCTGGCATGGGCGGCTTGGACATTTTTAAATCGGTGAAAATGTCGAACGGCACCTGGTCTTCTGCTTACAATTTAAAAGCGCCTATCAATTCAGGTGGAGATGATTTTGGCTTTGTGATTGATCGTCAGGCGAAATTGGATAAAGACATTTTGCAAGTGGGCTACTTTACATCCACGCGCGCGGATGGACTGGGCAATGATGACATTTACCGTTTTGAAAAAATTGTGCCGCCGCCGGCGCCGGTCGTACAAGTGCCTAAGAAAGAGGAATTTAAGCTTATTTTGGATGTGTACGTGTTGGAGAAAATTTTTGAAGACCCAGCAAATCCAAACAGTCGTGTTTTGGGGCGTAAACCCTTGACGGAAGCAAAGTTAGAAACCAAGCTTGGCAAGGAAAACAAAACTTTTAATACCAATGAAGAAGGCGTCGTTACCATTGAATTACAGCCCGGAACGGATTATAATTTTTTGGCATCCAAAGAAAAATATTTAAATAGAGGTGCTACTTTTACCACAAAAGGCATTGGCAATGACCCGAACAATCCAGTGCAACGCTTTGAAATAGAGATTGTTTTAGATAAAATTTTCTTGAATAAAGAAATCCGTCTAGAAAATATTTATTATGATTTTGATAAATGGGATATTCGGGAAGACGCCAAGCCAACATTGGATGAATTAGCGGAAAATTTGAAGTTGAATCCAACCATTCGCATTGAAATGGGGTCGCATACGGACTGTCGTGGCAACAATCCTTACAATGAGGAGCTATCGCAAAAGCGTGCGCAATCGGCTGTGGAATACCTGATTTCAAAAGGTATTGTAGCAGATCGGCTGATAGCGCGGGGCTATGGAGAAAATGTGCCCGAAGCAAGCTGTGCGTGTACCCGCTGCACGGAGGAAGAGCATCAATTGAATCGGCGTACGACGTTCAAAATCATTGAATAAGCGTTATGATTTCGTTATTTTTGCCTATAAAAATCGAACATTCCCGTTGGAACTCGTTTTATTAGAAGAAAACACACTTCTAAAACAAAAAAAGTTGCAAAAACATGAAAACGAATCTGCTTTCTAAATTTTTGTATGTATTACTTATTATAACTCTGTTTGTTACACAAGCGTGTAACGCCAGTCGTTCTGTAAAAGGAGGCGCTATTGGCGCGGCTGCCGGCGGGGCAGTGGGTGGGGTGATTGGTGGCAAAAAAGGCAATACCGCTGCGGGGGTCATTATTGGTGCAGCTGTAGGTGGCGCTGCTGGTGCGCTGATTGGGCGTTATATGGACAAGCAAGCAAAAGAAATTGAACAGGAGGTAAAAGGGGTAGAAGTGGAACGCGTGGGCGAAGGTATTTTGTTAACGTTTGACTCTGGTTTGCTGTTTAATTTTGATTCTTATCAATTGACGGCTACCACCAAGTCAAATTTGGATAAAATGGCTGACATTATTAAAAAATATGATGATACCGAAATTTTGATTGAAGGGCATACCGATAGTGTTGGTTCTGACGCTTACAACATGACGCTTTCTAAAAATCGCGCTCAATCCGTAGCCGATTATTTGGCTGGACAAGGCGTGCCTAAAAGTCGTTTGAAAACAAAAGGCTACGGCGAGAGTCGCCCGGTTGCTGACAACGATAGCGACAGTGGACGTCAACAAAACCGACGGGTAGAAGCTGCCATTTATGCCAATGAGGACCTAAAGAAAGACGCCAAAGACGGCGATGTAAATATGAACTAAATAAAAAATAAGTTCATGTAAATGAAATGCCGTTGATATGATAAGTATCAACGGCATTTTGTTTTTAGAATTTGGTTAACATTAAATTTCCTAAAGAAACGCGCCGCCCTTCCAATGCGACGGTCACTTGATACAAACCTGCAGGTTGATTATTCAAATGCAAAGGCAATTGCAAAGCTTGCGTATTTTGAAAATCAGCAGCAAGCACTTTTTGCCCCAAGGTATTCCAAACTTCCAGTGTGAAATCAAGCGATTTTCTCAGCAGCAACTCAATGGTTACGGTTCCAGCGCTTGGATTGGGGTACATGCGCGCGCGTTCTACGAACTGTATTTCCCAATCAGATACCAATAAAGCAACACTTTCGGCACGACAGCCTTGTGCATCCGTAACGGTCACGATGTATTCACCACTTTGCTCAAATTCAATGGTTTGCGTCGTGTCGCCGGTGTTCCACACGTAGGAATAAGCAGGTGTTCCGCCCCTCACGTCGGCAGTTGCATAATTACCTTCATTTCTTAATACGTTGACTTCCAAATCGTTAGGTTGCTTGACTTCAAAAGAAGAGGTTTGTACACATTGATTCGCATCTCGAACCGTCAGGAAATATTGGCCAGCTTCAAGATTGCTTAAATTGGTGGTATCCTCTACAAAGATATTGTTTTGATATTCCCAGATCAATTTGTATGGCGGTGTTCCACCATTCACTAGCACTTCGATAGCCCCAGAGCGACTTTCGGAGCAGGCCGCATCCTTTATTTTTTCAGCAATGGTTATAGGGGAGTCTGGTTCGCCAACTTTGATCGAGGAGAAAATCACCCGGCAGGTGTCCGAATCCGTAACGGTGAGGGCATAAGCGCTTGCCGCGACGTTGGTTAAATCTTCTGTGTTGCGATTGTTGCTCCATCGATAGGTGTAAGGTTGTTTGCCGCCAACAATGGTGACGTCAATTGCACCCGAACGATCTCCCTTGCATTTGGCATCGGTAACGCGGAAGGCGCTCATCTGAATCAGCTCCCGATTGTTGTCAATGACAATAGGTTGGTAGATTGTATCCCTACAGCCATTCGCATCTATGACAATGCCTGTGTAAGTACCATTTGGCAGCCTGGTAATATCTTCAGTTGTACCCACCAACGTATTGTTAGCATTCAACCAGCGATAGGAATAAGGTGCCGTACCGCCATAGGTAGAAGCAAAAATTTCACCATCGGCACTTGCGAAACAATTGGGTTCGTTTTTATTATCAAAAATAAAGGAAAGTGGCAACGGTCCAGCAATTGTGCGCTTGGGCGACACTACAATACATCCGCTGCTTAAATCCGTTACCGTAACGGCATAATTATTATTCAGCGGCAAATTTTCGATGGAAACTTCGCGTGAGTACGATTGAATGCGACTCCCGTTGCTAAAATGAAATTGGAAGGGCGGCGATCCACCGGCAACCCGTGCCGTCATTTTTCCATCATTGGCACCAAAACAACTGACATTTTTTACAAAAAAAGTATCAATCGTCAAAGCGGTACCTGCTCCGCGTACTTTGATAGAGGAGATTTGCTTCGAGCATCCATTGGCATCTTGCACCATCAATCCATAATCTCCAGCCGGCACGTTGGTTAAAATAGAATCAGTGGCACCATTGCTCCATAAAAATTGGTAAGGCGCTCGTCCTCCCGAAACTTTTGCAAGCAATTCGTTGGAATACTGTGCATCGCACTCCCCACTGATGCGCACATCCACTTCCGCGAGTAATTCTGTCGGCTCTATCAATTTAAAAGTAGTATCAATAGGGCAATTATTTTTATCGCGAACCACCAATCGGTAGTCACCGGCTGGCAAATTAAAAATATCTTCTTTGTCTTGGTCGCGCCCAATCCAATCGTACTGGTACGGCTGCGTACCGCCTTGCACAGCAATTTCAATGAAACCGGTAGAATCGGCTTTGCAAGAAATCTGCCCAAGCGTTTCGGTTGTCAATTTTAAAGGCGGTGGATTCTGAATGGAAATGGTGTCAGAAACAAATCGACAGCCGCGTGAATCGGTCAAATTTAAAACATAATTACCCTGACTCAGATTTGCCAAATCTTTAGACGTGCTACCATTGCTCCAATTGTATTGCAAAGGCGGGGTGCCTGCACTGATAAAATTGACCAGAATAATACCATCCGTGCTTTGCGCGCAACTCGGTTGTGAAACGCCAAAACTCAACACCAGCGCTTCGGGTGCTGCAACAACCACGCTTGTATCAAATAAGCAGCCTTGCGCATCTTCGACCGTGACGGCGTAGGTGCCTACTCCAACATTGGACAACTGCTGGGTGACATCTCCTCGATTCCATTTATATTTAAAAGGCGAAGAACCAACGGGTTGTAAATTAATACTGCCATCCTGCCGCCCAAAACACTCCGGTTGGGTAACATTGACTGCAACGGCAATCGGGGAGCTTGCGGTCAACTGAAATGTTTCGCTGCCGCCCGCGCAGCCATTGGCATCGGTGAGGGTGACTGTGAATTCGCCTACACCAAGATTGCTTAAAGTTGCTCCACTTGCACCGGTGCTCCAATCAAACGTATAAGGTGCCGTGCCACCGGAAGCATCCAACAACAGCACGCCATTGTTTTCGCCGACGCAACGCGGGTTGGTTTGATTTACAACATGAAGCGCCAAGACATCGGGCTGAGTGAGGGTAAGATTGGCACTGCGTTGACACCCTTTAAAATCAGTGATGGTAACGGTGTAAGTGCCTGCATTTAAATTCGGCAACACCGGCGCAATACTGCCTGTATTCCATTCGTATCGGTAGGGTAGGGTGCCTCCCTCGGCTTGAATTTTCAAAAAACCATCCGCAGCGCCCGGACAACTGGCATTTTTAATAGAATCGGTCAACACACTCAAAAACGGCGGTGCCTCCAATTCAATCGATTCAACCAAAGTGCAGCCTTTTGCATCTGTGATGGTCACTTGATAATTGCCGCTTGCAATGTTGTTCAGGTCTTCGCGGCGCGAACCGGTATTCCACAAATATGTGTACTCTTTGGTGCCTCCAAAAACGCTTATATCAATGGTGCCATTGGTTGACTCTGCGCAAAAAGGCTCCATGAGATTTTGCACTATTTTCAAGGGTTCTGGCTCACTGACGATAATATCCGACAGCACGGTTTCACAAGCACCATCGGTAATGGTGACCGCATACGTGCCGCCAGCAATATTCTGCAAAGACGAAGTCGTAGCGCCATTGCTCCATCGGTAAGTTGGGCTACCGCCAATCACACTTAACGTGACGCTGCCATCGCTCGCACCTGGGCAGGTGACATTGCGCACCTGCGTGCGTTCCACTACGGTGGAAGGACCATTGATAATCACTTGTCGCAATTCAATTTCGCAGCCTTGGGGCGAATTGTCCGTTATCGTGATTCGATACGCCCCTTGTTTTAAATTATGAATATTAAGAGGAGCTGTAATATTTAATACACTGTTTGAACTGCCATTATTACTACGCCAGGCATAACTAAATGGTGCTTGACCACCCAAAGGTGTAATGGTAAAACTGCCATCATTGCTCGTGCAAGACGTAGCTGGCGTTGTGCTTACCCGCACCGAATTAATGCTAGTCGTCGTGGTCACAGCAACAGTATCGGTTTTTGTACAACCCGCCGCATCCGTCACCGTTACGGTATAACGATTGATGGCACCCACAATCGAGTCAGCCCGCACATCAATGGTTGCATCGCTATCTCCTGTATTCCAAAGGTACGAATAACCGCCTGCGCCACCAGCCGCATTCACCGTGACCTCGCCGTCACCTTCCAGACACAATCCAAAGTTTTTGGCAGGTACAAAACTTAAAGCGGGAGGGGTTTTTAGGGTAACACGTACACTATTTTCATCCGAACAACCTTCTGGACTTACCGCAAGGTAAAAATAAGTGGTTGAAATAGAGGGATTTACAAGTGTAAAAGGAAGTTGATTAGCAGCGGAAGCAGGCGTGTTGGAATGAAAAGAAACCGTTGCGCCGGTAAAATTAGCATCTTGAATACTCAAGCTTGCCAGATCAAAACTTTCGCCAGGACAAACACTTGGCAATCCAGCGTGGCTCACATCAGGACGAGGATTCACCACGATGGTCGCCTCTGCGCGAGTGCCAGAGCGACAAACGAAATCATTTTCTTCGGCATAAAATTTGTATAATATTGGAGCTGGACTATTATTTTCTGGCAAATTTGGAAAAAAACCATTGCCCGTTCCAACCACATCATTGC
>CAZFBN010000151.1:0-13369 GCA_964517145.1 uncultured Saprospiraceae bacterium | reverse complement strand
AATCCGCATTATCTAAAACAAATTCTTTCTTGAGTTTTGGTGCGGAAACCCTACAAATTGAAAATGGCAATGGATTTTCCTTTATAATTAGCAACGTATAATTTATTGGAATAGATAAAAACATCTACGGGTTTATTCAAATGCTCGCTGATGATATGTTTTAATTCACCTTCTGGCGTGTAAGTCAATACCCGATTGTTTTCAAAATCTGTTACAACTAGTTGATTTTCATTTGTATATAATCCAGTGGAAGCATTCATTTTTTCTGCTTCGCCGATTACTTTCAATACTTCCCCATTTTCATCAAAAACCTGCACCCGATGATTGTACGCATCGGCTACATACAATTTGTTATTAAACCATTGTACATCAGTCGGATAGTTGAGTTCGCCCGCTTGATTGCCCTTGGCGCCAAATGTTTTATTCTGCCCATCTTTTTGTAATATGATGCGACCATTATAAAAATCAGCAACGGCGATTAAATTTTCTGCTACCTCTACGCCCGCAGGCGCGTCGGGCTTCTCCGGAATATCGATGGAGCCAATCTGCCCATTTTGTAAAGTACGAATCGTATCCGACGTATATTCGGGAAAATATAAAGTGTTGTTGAAATAACTAATGTGCATCGGACGCTGCAAATTATCATAACTTTCCATTACATTTCCTTCTAAATCTGTTTTTATGATACGATTATGATCACTATCGGCAATCCAAAATCCATCCGCTGTCACCACCAAACCGACCGGTGAAATACCATCCAGTTTAATGGTTTTTTCATAAAACCATTCATAATCAGGCAATTGTGCGCAGCTGTTTATTAGCAGCCAAGCACTCAAAAAGAGAATATATCTCATCTTTAAAAAATTAAAATGTAAAAGATGAAATGTGAGCATGAATTCTATTTCAAATCTCACATTTCGGATTTCATATCTTAGTTACTGTTTTTACGATCATAATGGCAGCATCCCGGTAAATTATCATATACGGATTTGTTCGCAGTTGCTTTTTCTGTATCATGTCCAACGGCAGCCATTTTTTTATGAATATCATCCAGCGAGACTTTCTTTGGATTAAATTTCACCGTCAACATTTTACTATCGACGCTCCAATCGGCAAAAGCCACGCCAGCCAAAGACTTTGCGGCTTTTTCAATGCGGGCTTCGCACATGGTGCAGTTGCCATACACTTTGAATGTTTCGATTTTATTGCCGTTGCTAGCCGTTGTTTGCTTGCCTGCGGAATTCTCTACCTTGCCATTGGCACGTTCGATTTTGATATCCTTTGCGGTATATCCTGCCTTATCTACTTGACTATCAACCTTTTCAATAGTCAGATTTTTTGAAGCATCAGCGGTAAAAGTCATCAATCCGGTTTCAATGTCGATTTTAATATCTTTCACGCCGTCCACTTCTTTAAACTTTTTCTCCAAGCCATACGCGCAAAACGGGCAGCCCAAGCCTTCTACCGTTACTGTAAAATTGTCTTTTTGCGCCGAAGCAATTATTGTTGTGAAAAATGCAACTACAAGAATTATACTATTTTTCATAATTACTTAATTTTAATGATTTTATTTACTTAAATTTAAAAAATAATTCTAAAGCCTGTTAAAACATTTACTTTACGTGTCATGTGATCCGGCATTTTTTGCGATAAAGGCGCTTGCACGGAAAAATCAAACGTCCATTGTTTAATGGCATATTGAATGCCCTGGGCAAAATAAACGCCGTGTTGAGCGCCATAATCATGGATGCCTTCATGTAAAAATTTGGACATATAAACGCCCTCATACTCAAAATATAGATTTAATTGTTTGACCGGGTACGTAGGCTTCAACAGCGGCAAACCAAAGCCTAGCTTGGCTTCCAGCATATTGGGCATTACTTCGCCATTATTTTCAAGATTTTTTTCCGAGTAAATAAATGTGTAACCTAGTTCACCTTGAATGCCGTATTTTAAACTTTCGATACCGCCTAAAACAGCAATATTTGTTTGCCAGGCACCCAACCCCAAATCGAAGGTGCGAAAGTTCTTGCCGGTCGGGAATACTTGGCGTGTGCGAGTTGCCATGCGAAAAGTCTTGCCCAGTTTGTCATTCCGAACAAATTGATATTTTAATTCAATGCCAGCATCTCCCAATCCAAAGCCATTTTTCAAGTCCTCTTGAAATACGACAGAAGGCATGAGCGATAACTCTACTTTATCGCTAAAATCATGATGAAACATGATAGGAATGTAAGTAAAATTGAGCAAACGATTTGCCCGATGCTGCACACTTGTCATAAAAGCACTGCGATTGCCGCCCATCATAATGGGTTTATCGGTCATAATAGGTGGACCCTGTGCCTGCAATGGCTGGCTGATTGACCAGCAAATCAGAAAAAAAACAAATATTTTTTTCATGGAAATAAGTTATTCACATTCAATGTAATAATTACTGAAAAGTAAATGAAACATTCAGGTAATTGAATGAGAATAGCCTAACAAAGGAAAGATTGAACCCAGATGTGAATAGCCCGATTGCTAGGGGGCGGCGGACGATAATGCAGCCACTGCGCCAGTTCGGAAGATTGTGCCGGAACTTCAACGATTGGTAAAATCGGCAAAATTGCTATTACATCAGCAGCAAAGTTATGATATTGGAAATGATCCGCTAAATCGGAAGAAATCTTGAGGTAATCTACCTGATCTTTACAACAGCTTTTGCGCTGAATGCCTTCTTCTTTTTTAGAATGAAGGGAGCAAACTTGTTGATCGGGTTGGCAAGATTTTGCTTGGGTAAATAGGGACACATTTTTCACCCGGTTCATGCAGTAATGCCGGAACAGCGGCGCGCCCGTCGAACTGACGAACACCAGCAATGCCAGGAAAATATGTGTGATTCGTACAAACATCGTCGCAAAGATAAGAAAAAAACAATTTTTCTCTGGTTTTAGTTTTTTAGTCGATAGTTGGATAGTCGGGAGTCGATGATAAAAAAGGAAAGGGCGACTTCTTTACGAAGCCACCCCCTCAACTTGTTATTAGCGAGATTGGTCTCTGTTGAGACTATTCTTCCGCCATAAATGGATAGCGATAATCCGTAGGCGATACAAAGTTTTCTTTGATGGTACGCGGTGAAACCCAGCGAATCAAATTGAGCAGCGAACCTGCCTTGTCATTTGTGCCTGAGCCGCGTGCCCCGCCAAATGGCTGTTGCCCAACAACGGCGCCGGTTGGCTTGTCATTGATATAGAAATTGCCAGCTGAATGCCGCAATTTTTCCGTTGCTAATGCAATGACTGCCCGATCTTTTGCAAAAATCGCTCCAGTTAAAGCGTATGGCGAGGTTTTATCCAGTAAATCCAGCGTTTTTTCAAAATCTTTACCTTCGTAAACATAAATGGTTAATACAGGACCAAAGATCTCTTCGCACATCGTAATGTAGTTCGGGTCTTTGGTAACAATAACTGTCGGTTCAATAAAATAACCTTTGGATTTATCATAATTGCCGCCGAGTATAATTTCTGTATTCGGATTTTCCTTGGCTTCCGCGATGTAGCTGCTTATTTTATCAAAAGCTTTTTCGTCAATCACAGCATTTACAAAATTGGTAAAATCTTCAGGCGATCCCATTTTAAAAGAATTTAGCTGCTCGCTCATTACTTTTTTCACTTCTTCCCAGATTTCGCTGGGGATGTACGCTCGCGAAGCTGCCGAACATTTTTGCCCCTGAAATTCAAAAGCACCCCTGGATAAAGCCGTTGCCACCGCCACCGGGTCAGCCGATGGATGCGCCATTACAAAATCTTTCCCGCCCGTTTCCCCCACGATGCGCGGATAGGAGCGATATTTTGCAATATTATTTCCAATGGTTTTCCATAAATACTGGAATACGCCGGTGCTGCCTGTGAAATGCAACCCAGCAAAGTCTGGATGATTAAAAATCACTTCGCCCGCCGTTGGACCGTCCACAAACACTAAATTAATCACCCCTGCCGGCAAGCCTGCTTCCTCCAAAATTTCCATAATCACTGCTGCTGAGTAAATCTGTGTTTCTGCCGGTTTCCAAACTACGGTATTTCCCATAAGCGCCGGTGCGCCAGGTAAGTTACCGGCGATAGAAGTAAAATTAAACGGTGTCAAAGCAAAAATAAATCCTTCTAATGCTCTGTATTCCAGTCGGTTCCAGGTTTGTGGCGGGCTGTAAGGTTGCTGGCTATAAATTTGAGCCATATACTCCACGTTGAAACGATAGAAGTCGCACAACTCAGCAATGGCATCGATTTCTGATTGGAAAATATTTTTAGATTGACCCAGCATCGTGGCGGCGTTCATCTTTTGACGGTATGGACCTGCCAGCAAATCTGCGGCTTTCAGAAAAATAGCCGCGCGGTCTTGCCACGACATACTTTCCCACTTCGCCTTTGCTTGCAGCGCAGCCTCAATCGCCTGCTTCACGTGCGCAGCGGTGCCGCGGCTGTGGTAACCCAGGGTGTGCTGGACGTCGTGTGGAGGATGGATGCGCACTTTTTCTTCGGTGAACACTTGCTTGCCACCGATGTACATAGGTATTTGTATCTCTTTGGATTTCAACTCTTTAAGTGCAGACAGGAGTGCAGTACGTTCAGGGCTGCCGGGGCGATATTCCAAAACACGTTCGTTGACAGCTTTGGGCAATTGAAAAAAAGCATTTGCCATTGGTTTTATTTTTTGGTTAACGCCGCAAATGTACAAATTTTTAGATAGGCGGATAAAGTGTTTTGCGCGTGTGTTTACATTATAAAATTACTTCATGTGGTAAAAACGGAGAAGCGTCGCCGCCACCTTTAATGATTTCGCGGACAATCGTAGAACTAATATGCGAATAGCCGGGCTGGCTGATAAAAAAGACGGTGTCAATGCCATGCCCAACAATATTATTTAACTGAGAAATGGTTTTTTCATAATCAAAATCGGAGGCGTTGCGCAAACCGCGAATCAAATATTTGGCGCCAATGCGCATGCAATAATGAGCGGTTAGATTTTCAAACTGATCTACAACAATTTTAGGTTCATTCCGAAAAACAGCTTTCAGCCACTCCAGTCGTTGTTCGAGTCCAAATAAATATTGCTTTTGTGAATTGACGCCGATGGCAACATAAATTTTATCAAAAAGAGGCAATGCTCTTTGCACCACATCGGTGTGACCAATGGTGATCGGGTCGAAAGAGCCAGGGAATACAGCTATCTTGGGCATGGGCGATGTAAGATTTACTGAAAGGTTGCTTTGAGTTCGCAGCAAAAGTAGCGGAAACTTTGCATAAAGTGAACGCGTTGGCTAAAACGCCGATCGGTTCATAATTTCAAAAGAAATAATAAATGAGTATTTTTTAAAATAAATCAACAATGGCAAGCGTTACAAAGCGTCTTGCGCGTCAAGTGGCAGCTTACAACATGTTTTTGAAACCTAAAACTTCTTCTAGTCAGAAAGTGATTCAATTATAAATTGAAAAAATCTTAAATCGGCTGTTACTATTGTGCTGGTTTAACATTTTTAAAGTGCGTTAAAATGTATTTTTGGCGCAGAATTGTTTTAAATTTGAGCTGATTTTTGGTGGGAGTATGTATTTTGCTTATTAGAATTTTATACTATAAATATTTCTTTAAAAATCAGCTCGCTAGAACAAGTAAAACTCCGTAGCCCTTATTCAACAATTTCTCCGAAGCCTTTTACGAATTGAAAAACATTAAAACCGGAAACTACACCACTTAAATAAAGTGCTACTTTTTTTATTTAAAAAATGTCGTAAATGAAAAGAAGATTTAACGCTGTTTTGATCCTAACCATTAGCTTACTGCTTGTTTGTCAGGCAAATGCGCAAATCAAAGGCTTGTTTGAAAAAGAAGAGCCGGTTTTTAATGCGAGCATTATTCCCACGGCTGAGCGAGGTACCGTGAAACTGGTTTTTTATTTTACTCATAGCAAGGCGAGCTCTATAGAAGCATCATTTTGGCTCAGAGATGAAGGCACGGGCGTGTCGAGCACCGGCAGCAATACCTTGGTGCGTGGCTTGAGAGAAACGTACAATCGGCAGCAGGATACCATTACCATCACAGGTTTGCAAGATCAACACTTTTATACCTTTGGGGTGGATTATCGCTCGTCAGGATTTATTGCTTCTAAATTTGAAACAACAACGCTCAAAAGTAGCTATCGATATGAATCGGAGGCTGTTGGCAGTGTGAATGATGCGGAATTTGCACGGCAGGAGACCAAAGCAGCACCTTGTCAAAATCCCGATTTATTTGTACAGGTTCAATCTGGCGGCTATTGCGGCAAAGAAAATCGCCCGGCTGTGCAGATTCAGTGCATGAATTGCGAGGGAAAAACCTGGGAATTTGATGTGCAACTCCGCACCGCCACCACGGGTTGGATTTCCTTGCGTGCTGACGGCAGTAGCCAAACCGCAATAGGTGGAGGCATTCGCGTGGAGCCGCTGTGTACGCTGGAGCCTGGTACGTATTATGTGCGGGTTTTGGCGAAAGGTGCAAATTGCACCACTCCCATTACGCACAATGTTGGCAGCTTTGTGACCATTGAAGACCACAATGATACTCACCAAAATGCCACGCTACAAGAGCGCTCCGTGAGCATGAATCTTGAAAAGGACATTCCTACCTTGCCCGATACTTGCGAGGTGCGCGCGCAGGCGAGCTTACAAGGCAAGGCTTTGAAGGGAACTTTACAACTGGCAAATAATTCTTCGTGTAGTGCTTATTATCCTTATGCGATTGTACATTATGTGCACCCTGGGCACCGCGATTTGTCAACACGACCCATTGCATTGATTGCTGGCGCATCTGTGCCATTTGAAATCATGCTGGATGAACGCGACCTGAGTCGAAATATTCATACCATGCAAGTGGTAACGTATGCGCGCCAACATCCGAATGGAGAAGGGATTCCGATGAGTGCATTTTGGATCAAAGCCAACGATGTACAACTAGCTGCTCATAATCCAACGATTGCTTCACCCACAACAGGTGCTAAAGCTGGAAATCAACCAAATATCGTTCAAACTTATGATAATCAGAATGTTACAACCGCAAATCCAACCCAAGCAAATCCGCCTGTCAATACCAATGAAGCCGCTTATGAAGATATTTCTTTGATCGAAGATTTTCAGACCATTAACGTCAAAGCGACCGATTTGAATTGCAATCAAATTCAGGATTTGAATGTGGTGTTTTTCTCCAATCAGCAAGGGCAAGCAGATCGCCCGTTGTACATTACCTGGATGAATCCGCGCTGCTGCCAGGAAGATGGATGCAAATATACCGTGTGGGCTGGCGAGAATCCAGACCGCTTGCGCATTTTGGTAGAGGGAAGTAAACGGGGCGTTTTTATTCGCGAATTGTTACAAGATTTATTATCAACGGATACTTATATTGAAATTTCTGTAAAGACGACCAGCGGCAATCGCAAAGCAGCTTATGTACTAGGAAAAGGCGCGTTGTATGGAATTGAATCATTAGCAGACTATCGGGATCAGCTTCGCCCGCAGGAAAGCGATGCGTTGGTTGCACAAGTAGAGACGCAACCTCAAATGATTACCAAGGGCGGATCAAACACTCCGACAAGTATGGATCAGCCGATGGTTGGAGGAGATTTGAGCAATCGTATGCCTGGCAATTCATTTGCTTATGAAAAAGCCCAGCGCGATGTAACAAAATACAGTCCCTGCAAATATGCCCGCGAGCTTTTGGTGGTAGGCGACCGTCCTGCTGCGCAAGGCAATCAGGTTAAAATTCAATATGATTTTTCAGATAAAGAATACCGCTACACCTTATATTTGCAGCCAGAAAACGCAAGCGAATGGGTTTTAGCGCCGGGTACCAAAGAAATGCAGGAAAACCCTGTGTTTAATTTGCAAATTACGCCTCAACATGCCGGCAAATATGTCCTTTTGGTGCATAAAGCCGCCTCTAGCTGGGGCTGTCTGGCAGCGCCATTGGATCAAGCCATTGAGATAAAAGTAAATAGATAATTAAAATTGAAGCCAAATTTTATAAATTTTTAAAACTAGAATTTGGCTTCTTTTTTTACAAACAATTGAACATCAAATTTTTACAAATAAATTCTTTCCTTAGTTATTCATCAGTAGCAACTTCTTTTACTGAACTTTTTGTACAACCATTTACAAAATTCAGACATTTTATTAACTTGCGCGTTAATTCGTTTTTATAAACTACAACGCCGCTATTTTAAATATATCAAATTTTAATACTTTTTATACAAACATCTAAACACAAAGCGCAATGATTTACACAAAAACGCGTCTTTTTAGACAAAAGCTACTATTTTTAGCAGGTCTATTATCATTTTTTATTACAACATCTGGATTTGTTGATTCGTATTCGCCATTTGCGAATAAGGGAGAAGCTATGCCGGTGCGTGCTTTATCTGGAGATAGTGTACAATCGGTGCTGCGGCAATTAGCCGTGCGCAACCCTGGCATGGTAGCATACATTCCAGAAACTGGACGATTGTACTTAACCGATTCCCGCGAAAGTGTGCTCAATGCTGATTTATTGCAGCGTTTGCAGGATGCTTTTTATTATGATACGCATCAGTGGTGCAAATTTTATGGCGAAAAATACTTACTCGACTGGCGGGTTTTGATAGCCAAAGCTTCCCGCGAAACCTGCTGGGGCACTTCTTACTTATGCAATCGCGCCAACAACTATTTTGGCATCCGTAAAGCCAATAAACCTTGGGCTTGTGAGTCGTTTCGATACTGTGAGGTGGTGGTGCGCCCCGACCCGGAACCAGCGGAATTTGTTGTTTTTCCCAGCTTTGAAACGTCGTTGTGGATGTTTATTCATACCATTTACAGCCCACATTTTCTCGAGCGTTTGCCTGACCTGGGCGCGCGCGTGTACGAGACCATTCAAACCGAGCGCCGCTATGGCTTGCATTATTGGCAACTGCTGGATTATGGCGTGGCTTTTCCTCGACAACTGATGTACACAAGTTATACTTCGGAGGATATTATTTACACTTGGAGTGAACATCCGATCAACAATTTGTGCCTGAATTGCTCGCGGCAAACCGACCGCGATTGGGTTAGCAAAGTCCAATCGGCGGCGTTCCGCGCGGGAATTTAAAATGGAAAAAACAGCGAACCAAATCGCCGATTTGCATATTCATAACGGTAGCCAAACGTTTATGAATTCTTAATTGCATATGAAATCCTTTTTTCGACAATTGCTTTCGGCGTCGCGCTTTCTTGTGGTGCTGCCGGTGCTGGGTTTGTTTGCTTCCGGCGTGTCCCTCATGGTGTATGGCTTGATGAAAATTTACAGCTTATCCATCGAGCTGTTTCAGCCGCAGGCGAAGGCGAAAGAATTGGTGGTGGCATTCGTGGAAGCAACCGATATCTTTCTGCTGTCAGTAGCGATGTATATTATTGCATTGGGATTGTACGAATTATTCATTGATAATACGCTGGAGCTACCGGAATGGTTGGCAATCAAGGATTTCGATAGCCTGAAAAGTAAATTACTCAATATTGTGGTGATCATTTTGGGCGTCAGTTTTCTCGGAACAGTGACCACTTGGGCGGGGGATTGGCAGATTTTGGGATTGGGGGTGGGCGTTTGTGCAGTCATAGTGGCAATTACTTTTTTCTACGCAAAAACAAGACCACTTAAAGAAGCGCAAGTAGGCAGTTTTCAATAAGCACTAAAGTTTTATTCAATCAGTTGAAAAGAATCCAGGAATTTATCCGCTGAAAAATTCATACTGTATTCTTTTTTTGCAATGGCTTGCATCGTGTAATATCGATTCCCGGCTACAAACGCTTTGGTTTTGATGACTGCTCCGCCTTGGAGGTAATCAATGCGCCACACCTTGCCCGGAAAATCTTTATATTTCCAATCATTGGCATATAATAACTCACCCTTGACGGTTTTTACAGCAGCATCCACCGTCTCTGCAAAAAATTCCTCCAGCAATTCCGTCGAATCCGCATGCACGCTTCCTGACGGATAATCCACATAACTCAGCATATACAACACATTATCTGCGTCCGATTCTTTCGTTTGATGATAAAAAGTATGATATGCCATGATACCGATTGCCGTTTCAATCGAATCCACTTTTTCTGTAAATTCTCCGGGTATCAATATGCTAAATTTTCCATGATAAGAGGTGAAATCCCGCCATTTCTGCGTCTCCGGTGCCAGGTTTATTTTGATACCAAAAGGGGTTGGAATCGTGTCTAAATCGTTGGCAGACAGATGAATGAATAATGAAAAATTAAAAATAAATAATAATGATAAATATTTCACACGCTTGAATTTCTGATTTAAATATTTACAAATGAGTCTTTTACAAACGAGAAAGTTGTATGAATGTTGGTTAATGAAATAATAAATTTATTCATTCAGGAAAAACTGAAAACCAAAAGCTCCATTCAAAAAATTCCGGTTGGAGGTTTTGTCTTCCACTTGATTGCCATTAAATTGTAGCAGCCCTTCTAATGCTACATTTCGGGTCAGAAAAAAATCCGCGCCAATGCCGCCGTTTGCATCCAGATTAAAAAAACTGGGTTCAGAACTTTTGTCCGCAAATTGAAAACGAGTGCTGGTGCTGAAAGTTGCAAATGGTTGAAAGCGAGCGCCTTGTGTGCCAAAATAATACCGGACAAAAGGAGTAATATCGATAATGCTATTTTGTTTGGCAAAACCGAGCAGAACCCCCGTGCCCAATACCCAACGATCCGTCAGGAAATAGCCAATAGTCGGATTAAATTCTATATTATAATCATGATAAGGACCATTATAATTCCAACTTGCGGAAACGGTAAATGGATTATAAGCAATGTAATAAGCGCCTTTAGCAAGCGCAATGCCAGTATTAATGGGTGTTTCCGTTTGATTTTGTAAAAAGAATTGTAAACTCAAACGATACCCGATGTAATGATTAGGATTACTACCTTGCGGAAAATCAATCAGATAGCGCAGTGTACCTTCTAGCGCAATACTGGATGTAATAAAATAATCAGCTCCGACCATAGCTCTGGCTGCATAATTGGTAGATGTAATATCAACAGTACCAAATCGAGTCGTGCTTTTGTCTTCTTGTAAAAAAATATTTCCTTCCAATGCAGCGAAAGTTTTTAATGATTTTTCGGGTTTGGAAAAATAATACCTGATAAAAGGAGAAAAGGTATAATAATTTGACCGGAAATTAACATTTTCTGCGTCATTATTATAATCTGAATGAAAATAACCTAAACCCGTGCCCAACATCCATCTATTGGAAATCGCATAGCCAAATGAAGGAGAAATATCATATGATGTGTAAGAATAATCATTACTTAGTTCTATGTTCCAATTGCCGGTGCCTTCTAGTAACCACGTGCCTTGTTGCAACTGCCCAAAAGAAATTAGACTATATAAAGAAAAGAAAATCAGTAATGTAGCTCTTGTTTTCATTGGATTATGAATTTGTTACAGGGCAAATTTAAGGAATATTCAGCAATTTATGCGTCTGTAAACTCAGTCGCCACTGCGGATTTTTTAAACAATAATCCAACGTCAACTGAATGTTATTCACTTGTTGCGGTCCATCCATTGGTTGCAAATAAAAATGTGTAAAATCCAGCTTTTCAAATAATTCCGGCTCGACACCTGGCTGAGGAAAAACGAGTTTTAATTCATGCCCGGATTTTAAAATTAACTCCGATCCAGCTTTGGGGCTGACACAAATCCAATCCAATCCCGGCGGCGCTTCCACCGTGCCGTTCGTTTCTACGGCTATTTCAAATCCTTGATTATGAAGGGCTTCGATCAGAGGTTCGTCGAGTTGTAACAAAGGTTCGCCGCCGGTACAAACCACGTATGGCTTGCCAATCGCACGCGCGGGTTGCCACAGCGAAGCCACTTTTGCTGCTAGTTCCGTCGCTGTGTAGCGCCCGCCGTTCAGCCCGTCCGTTCCCCAAAAATCAGTGTCACAAAACTGACAGATTGCTTTGGCACGATCCTCCTCGCGTCCGCTCCATAAATTGCAGCCGGTGAAGCGACAAAAAACTGCCGGACGCCCGGTTTGTGCGCCTTCGCCTTGCAGCGTGTAAAATATTTCCTTGACTTTATAACGTTTGCTCAATCTTTTTCCATTTGTTTCAACTCCTTTACATCATTTCTACACAGAAAGTTCAATCTTTTTAAACTGTAATTCTCCTGCGCCGTCCGAGTACCTGCCAAACTTCATGCACTGCACCATTTTCAACGACTTGCGCCTCTTCGTACAAATTAACCGTAGGACATATATGATATGGAATGCCGTACAACACATCGCCCACTTTTACATCCTGCCAGTTATTTACTTTCAGTACGCCGTGCTCTTCGCTTTGGCTAATGAGTTCATAATCAGTGAGATTTAAAAATCGAATACGCTTATCAATCGGATTTTCGGCGGCAATGGCTTTATGTCCCATATCAATAGTTATAATGTCCGGCGCGGGTTTTGAAATAACTCGTGTAAAAATTAAAGCCGCATGTTCAAATTCCTGCTCCTGCAATTGGTCGCCATAGCCCCAATCCCACAATACACAAGTGCCTGGGCTACAATGCACTTTCGCCCTTGTCGCGTGGGAGGTGAAGGCAGGCGTACCCCCGGCAATAATAATCGGCTCCGGTAATCCGGTATTTTTTATTGTTGTAATAAAATCATTTACTTCATTAAAACCGGTATCAATTTTTGTTTTACGTGCTGTAAAATCAGCGTCGCGCAGATGCCCGTCATACACGTGTAAGCCATGTAAAGTCAGATTCGGCTGATGGTAAATAAATTGATACAAATCAAATAAATTATCATTTACCGGGTGCCCAGAACGATTCATGCCGTTATTTACATCTATAAAAATATCCGCCGTTTTATTTATTTTTGCGAAATAATCATTATGTAAAATCGCATTTTCTTTATCATCCAACAACGAAGCAATCATTACATCGGGATATAATTGTCGCAATTGAATCAGGCGTTCAATTTTTGGTCCTACCAATTGATGCGCCAGAATAATATATTTCGCTCCCGCCATCGCTGTCATTTCCGCCTCTGCAATGGTGGCACATTTAAACTGAGTGATGCCTGCTGCCATCAGCATTTGCACGACTTGTGGGGTTTTGTTGGTTTTTACATGCACCATCAGACGCTGCGCACCTCCGGCAATCGCAATCATTTTATCAATATTATGCTGAATGCGATCTTTATAAAATAGCAGGGTAGGGGAGTCAATCTCCGCTTCATTGGATATAATATACCAATTTTTATTCATGTTAATCGTTCATTAGACTTGCGTCCATATAAACAATTGAAAATCAGGAGTTGTTTTTTTTTCAAAAA
>CAZFBN010000150.1:0-13680 GCA_964517145.1 uncultured Saprospiraceae bacterium | reverse complement strand
AATGTGTTTTGCAAAAACTGTGGAAAAAGTAGCTCTTTTTTAAATAAAAAAAATTTTAAGCAAAAGTTTTGGACTTTCAAAAGAAAAGGCTTCTGATAGGGAAGCCTTTTCGGATATGTATATTCCTGTAAACTTAGTCGTTGTGAGAAACAAAGCGTCGGAAATTGATTTTCAACGCCTCGAAATCAGCGACAAATTGCGTCATGTCACCTTGTAAATCATCTTGTTCGACTACCGGGTCTGACTGTGCTAATTTTGCTTGATGATACAAAAGGCGATGCCGCAAATCGTCAATGTGTTGCAGTTTTTTCAATAAAATAGTACGATATTCTTCTATGTGCTCAATCATTTGAAAATCATCAGGATGACTTTGAACCACTCGTAGCAATTCCAGCTGAAAAATTTTAATTTCATCCTGGTAAAAATTCAATTGGCTGAGCCACTCCCGATGTTGTTGGTTGTCCAAAGTGATACCCATATCGCAAATGTATTGGTTGAAAAAAGTGAATGCACTGACTTTTGTCAATCTTGCAATATTTTATTCGTTTAAATCTGTTTCTTTCCCTTCTGGTTGCCAGCCATTGGCAGACAAAGGTTTATTTTGATAAATGACATTTCGGTAAGGATACGGAATTTCAATGCCTTCTTCATCAAATTTTTTCTTAATACTTTCCAGCAAATCACAACCCATCGCAAACGCATCCACATGTGTAGCTGCCCAAATGTAAGCGCGCAAAGTCACAGCATATTCACTCAAATCGACCACCCGCACCAGTACTTCCGGTCGTCCTTTGGCTATTTGCTTTTCGTTGCGCCCGTCTATTTTCAACGGATGCTTCATCGCTTCTTCTGTAATAATGGCGCGGGCTTTATCAATGTCAGAATGATAACTAATGTTGATATTGAGTCGCTTTTGAATTTTTTCATCATTTAATGTCGCATTTACAATTACTTCCTGACTTATAATGGAATTTGGAATAATGATGCGCCGGTTTTCAATATTGCGAATCACCGTGTGCCGCAATGTAATGTCTTCCACCACACCCGAAAGCGTATCCCGAATTCTCAATCGATCATTGACCCGAAATGGTTTAAAAATAACAATAAAAACGCCACTTACAATATTACTGAGCGCCTGCTGCGACGCAAAACCAACCGCCACCGCCAGAATACCCGCACCTGCCAGCAAAGAGCTAGCCACCATGCGCAGATTGGGCACCATGTAAACCGCCATACTAAAACCAACAATGTATATAATAGCCGTTAAAAAATGATGAAAAAATTGATAATTAGTAGGATCACTTTGAATAATAGAACTCGATTTTTTTAAAAAACGCCCAAAAAGCCGATGAAAAACAATCGCAATAATAAAAGTAGCAATAATAACTCCAAAAAACATCAGCCATTCATCGAGTCCTTGCAGCCATTTTTTTTCCATGATATAGGGATATTTTTGAACGATCCGCCGGATCGTTTGGTTAGCATTTGGTACCCACAAAGATATACTTTGTACAGCGCTTGTTTAAAACAAACTTTTGTCTTATTTTTTCCCAACCACCATTACCCCAATAAACCGTTACATCGATAAACCAATAAACCGTTACACCGATAAACCAACAAACCAATAAACCGTTACACCATTTTCCATGTCCATTCGCAACGAATATGCCGAGCACGGCGTCGAAGGTTTTTATGAAAAAGCGGGCGCCGACTATGAAAATCCTCATTTCCTGGAGATTCGGGCGCTGCTATTGCAAAATGAGCACCGGATAGACTATGCCAACGCTTTTGATTGTTGCTGCGGCAGCGGCGAAGTGAGTCGGGTCATTCAGGAATTAGGGTACAAACTGCCTCGAGCAAGCGACCCCTTCACGCAGGAAGCTTATTATAAAAATTTTGAACAGGAATGTTGGAATTTTACATTTGAAGACCTTATAAAAGGCAAGCTCGAAGGGCAGTTTTCCAGCATCATTTGCAGTTTTGCCATGCACCTTTGCCCTTCAAAACAACTTTACCCGCTTGTGTATCAATTGTTTCAGCATAGCAATCAATTAGTTGTGATTACGCCGCACAAACGACCAGCATTGGAAGAATTAGCCAATTGCCATTTAGCATTTCAGGATTTTGCCTTGACCGAGCGCGGCAAAAAAGTTTTTTTAAAATCCTACCAGTTTCATTATTAAAGTCCTTCACACTTTTATTTCCACCGCTCATTTTTTTCGACTCAACCGCCAGGTCATTGCCTCTTTTCCCGCCATTGTCAGCCGCGAACGCGTCCATGATTTTAAAGCCTGGCTTGGAGCATAAGCACCGTAAAATTTCCACGGTACTTCAAAAGGGCACGACTCCTTGAAAAGCTATCATACCATTGTAAGCATGCCTATGATTTCCACAAAAAACATTACATTTTTTATTACAAAATAGCATGCCCTTGCCAGAAATATTTTTTTGCAACGATATAAAATGCAGAAAACCACTATATTTGAGTTTGAGAACGAATAGATAGACCCTTTACAACCTCAGCGGCAAATGGACAACCTGAATACCATTAAAAACCAACTCAAAGAACGCCTCCCCAAAGAAGGCATCACGCCCGTCCTCAAGGTGCTCAAAGAACTATTGCCTGAGCATTCGCCCAAGCGCAATTCCTTTCTCCAGCTCGAAGCTGATTACAAAGCACTGAAAATGCAATTTATAGATGGGGTTATTTCACAACAGGACTATAGCCTGGCGGAAAATAAAATCCGCAAGCGCCTCATTGAATTCATTGACAGCCTGGAAGTGGATGATTTCAATGTCAATTTGAAACGCTCTCGCTTGCGGGAAGATAATAAAATCAAGCAAGGGCACGTCCTCTACCGCATTCCCCGCCAGATGCAGGTGCGAAAGGAAGTGAAGTGTATTGTGCGCATCGCATTAGATGAAGTTACCTTGGTTAAAAAATTTGAGGTGGACGAGCACACGAAAATAGAATCGGAAGTGCGCGTGTCCGACTATATGAAGGTGCTCCTCATTGATCCTGCGGCTTCGCCTGCCTTTGCCATTCGCACTACGAACACTGACTCCGTGCAATTCATTGACGCGGACGCTCCGACCGAGTGGAAATTCTACGTTACTCCTTTGATTCCTGGTGAGCATGTCCTTGAACTCAAGGTAATCGTGATGGAAATCATCAACGGCGTGGAGCGCGTGCGCGAAACCTCCTTGGAAGAAAATGTCGTGATTGTGACCGAAGCCGTGCCGGAAGAAATGGACGCTCCGCTGCAATCTGCCGATATAAATGTTAACCTGAGCGACACGGTTTATGCGCTCGAAAAAGCCCAGTCCAACTTCCGCCTGCCCAAAGCTGTGCGTACCGCCGCCCTCGTCTTAGCCGCGCTCATGGTCGTCTCAACCGCTACCTTTGCCTTCATACCGCCCGTGGAGCAGCGCTGGCTGGTGACGCGCTACTGGTACGACACGCCCGAAGCCTACGAGCAGTTTATCAACGAAAACCCCAGCAGCGAGCGTGTGGACGACGCCAGCTTCCGCAAAGCCAAGCTCCGCCAGTCCCCCCAGGAATTGCAGCAGTTTATCGAAACTTTTGATAACAAGAGTGAATACATCGAGCAAGCCAAAATAGAACTGCAAAAGCTCGAAGAAAAAGCCTGGCAGGAAGTAAAATCTGTAAGCGAACCCGCTGTATTGCAAGATTTTATCAAAACCTTTCCGAAAGGCAAACGCGCCGATGACGCCACCTGGCGCATTGCTGAAATCACGCAAACGCCCGAAGCTTTGCAAGACTATATAGAAAAATTCCCCGAAGGAGAAAAAGCGCCCATAGCCCAAGCTGACTTGCAACAACTCGAAGAACGCACCTGGCAGCGCGTCAAAACCACCAACAACCGCGACTCCTTGCAACAGTTTGTCAAAACCTTCCCCACTGGACGCTATGCACCCGAAGTGCAAAAAGTGCTGCAACAAGCACCCCCTTCGGGGGCTGGGGGGCAGAAAACCCTCTCGGCAGCTGTTATCAAGCAACTGCAAAGGATACAACCTACTGTTCCTGTTGTCATAAAAGAACGGGAAAAAACGACGGTAAAAGATACTACCGTCACAAAGACAGAAAATACAACCTTACCCGAACAGCAACAGCCTGTAAAAGAAGAACCTGCTAAAACAGAACCGATAAAAACCGAAGAAAAAACAACGCAGGAGCCTCTCAAAACGGAAGAGCAAGACGCAGACTCCCCCTTGGGGGGTAGGGGGGCTATGGTACTCGTCAAAGGCGGCACTTTTCAAATGGGTAGCAACGACGGCAACAGCGATGAAAGACCCGTCCACACCGTCACCGTTTCCGACTTCTATATCAGCAAATACGAAGTCACCTTCGACGAATACGACGCCTTCTGCGACGCCACCAAACGCAAAAAGCCCGAAGACCAAGGCTGGGGACGCGGCAAGCGCCCGGTCATCAACGTAAGTTGGGACGATGCCACCGCTTACTGCAAATGGCTCTCCGACAAAACGGGTCAAAAATATCGCTTGCCCACCGAAGCCGAGTGGGAATACGCGGCACGGGGTGGTGCTAAAAGCAAAGGCTTTAAATACAGTGGAAGTGATGACTTAGATAAAGTAGCTTGGTATGATAGCAATTCTAAAAGTAAAACCCAACCCGTCGGCGGCAAAGCACCCAACGAACTGGGCTTGTACGATATGAGCGGCAATGTGTACGAATGGGTGCAGGATTGCTGGAATGATAGTTACAAAGGTGCACCGACTAATGGCAGTGCCTGGCTCAAAGGCGACTGTTCTGTGCGGGTTATCCGCGGCGGTTCCTGGTTCAATATCGTTGAGTCGTTCTGTCGGGTTGCCTATCGCTACTGGAACAACTACTCGCTCAACTATGTTGGTTTTCGGGTGGTGCGGGACTAAATTACCCTTTAGCGCTTTTACCCTTTTTTTCTTTTAACCGCGCAGCGGTCGATTTTTTTTAAGTTTTCCTAAATCTTCGAGATTTAGGAAAACTGCCTCGGCTCGTACCGGCGACTTTCCCAAAGGGATGGCTATGCCATAGTCGCCGTAGTAAGCAGTCGGGTAGGGCGACTAAAGTCGCCCGTACACGATCGCCGCACTTCTGTCTGAACGATGATGATTGTGATTGTTTTGATGGGTGTGATGGGCGCGCGGCGCATCATGGGAATCAGGGGCATCATGGGAATCACCGTTCAGACAATGGTACCGGCGACTGAAGTCGCCGTTTTACTTCTTACTTGGGCGACTGAAGATCGCCCGTACACGTCTGCAACGCCGTTCTTTTGTCTGAACCGTGATTATTAGGATTGTTGTGATGTAGGTGATGGGCGTGCAGGAAATCATACAAATCAAAGCAATTAAGGTTCTGACTACTTTCCGCCACTTCATTTTTGCCTTCCCGGATTCAATTGCTGCCTTCCTGGGTGCCGTTGGGGAACTCCCGGATGACATCTGGGAATTCCCCAACACGATTCGGGAGTTCCCAGGTCTCATTCGGGACGTCCCGGATGCGATTTGGGACGTCCGCAACGCCGCTGGGGAACTCTAATATTGCATCCGGGAGTTCCCGAATCACATTTGGGAAGCCCTGATTCCATTCGGGAACTCCCCGACGCCATCCGGGACGTCCGGTTTTCAATTTTTGCCTTCCCGAATGCATTTTGGGAAGGGGTTTTTGTCTGAACGGTGATTTTTAGGAGTGTTGTGATATATCTGATCAGCGTGTGACAAATCAAGAACATCCTGAAAATCAAAAAGCATCACAGTTCAGACAAATTTGGAAAATACCGTAAAAAGACTTAACTTTCCACTAAGAAGATTCGAAAAGGTATCAATTATTATGAGCACAGTAATCATTCAAATACAAGAGCCGGCAAAGGCGGAGGCATTAGTGCGTTTTTTACAATCTATTGATTATATTAGTAAAGTAGAGGTGCTGGATAAGTATATAAATGCCAGACGTTTATTGGAAGAGATCAATCGCGTTGCTGCGCAAACAGCGCTTTCTCAAATGACCATGGAGGAGATTGACGCCGAAGTAAATGCGTATCGCCGTGGAGAATAATCGCGTGGTCATAGATACCAATGTACTTATATCGGCTTTAATCGGACAATATAGCTTTCCTTACAAAATACTGTACGAATTGGCGCTAAGCGGCGAAATTATTCCTTGCTTATCTTCTGTAATGCTTCAAGAGTACAACTCGGTGAGTCAGAGAGAGAAATTCCAACACTTCCCAGCATTTACGGAGCGAGCGCCAGCTTTAATCGCAGCCATTCAAGAACTCAGCTTCTGGATCGAGCCTGCCATCACCATCGAAAAAATCTCAGATTTGCCAGATAATCGTTTGTTGGAATTGGCTGTTGCTGCAAATGCTACCTGCATCATTACTGGGAACACCAAGCATTTTAATTTTAAAACCTACCAGGACGTCCACATTTTCACGCCTGCTGAATTTTGGGAATATTGGGAAACAGGAAAGCGCTAGCAACACCTTCCATCCTACTAGCGCTTTTATCTATCATGTTTTAGAATAGGCGGGCATCACCCCATTACCCTATTCCCCCATCACCCTCTAGTTCAATCTTTCAAAAATCCCCGCAATGCCTTGCCCACCGCCGACACACGCTGTCACCATGCCATATTTTTGATTGCGACGTTTCAATTCATTTAGCAATTGTGTGGTGAGCTTCGCACCGGTGCAACCCAGCGGATGACCAAGGGCAATCGCGCCACCGTTGACATTTACAATATCAGGATTCAAACCGGCTTCCTGAATCACCGCCAGCGCTTGTGCGGCAAAGGCTTCATTCAGTTCCACGAGTTGAATGTCGTCCAGTTTCATACCCGCCTGGGTCAGCGCTTTAGGAATCGCCGCCACTGGACCGATGCCCATGTACAGCGGATCGACGCCACCCACCGCACAGGAAACCAGGCGTGCAATGGGTTTCAAGTTCAATTTATTAACCATTTCCTCACTTACCACCAGCACAAAAGCTGCGCCGTCAGAGGTTTGCGAAGAGTTCCCGGCTGTGACGATGCCCCCATTTGCGAAAGCGGCGGGTAATTTGGCAAGCGCTTCCATGCTGGTATCGCGGCGCACGCCTTCGTCGGTATCCACTACATTAGTGACTTCTACGCGTTTGTTGTCTTTGACAAACACTTCCGGCACGCGCACGGGTACGATTTCACTTTGGAACACGCCGTTGTCAATGGCTTCGCCCGCTAATGTATGCGAACGCAGCGCAAAAGCGTCCGATTGTTCCCGGCTGATGCCGTATTTTTTCGCTACGGCTTCGGCGGTGATGCCCATGCTCACCAGGTAATCCGGCGTTTCACTGGCAACCTTATAACTAGGTGCCAATTTGTAACCCGTCATCGGAATCATGCTCATGCTCTCGGTACCACCGGCGACATAAATGTGCCCCATGCCGCCGCGAATTTTAGCCACTGCCTGCGCAATAGTTTCCAAACCAGAAGCGCAGTAACGATTCACGGTCACACCCGGCACCTGCTCGCCCAATGCACGCAAGGCGATTTGCCGCCCGATCTGCAAGCCCTGCTCGCCTTCGGGATTGGCGCAGCCCACAATGAGGTCATCTACGAGTTTGGGATCCACCTCCGGGGTTTGTTCCATCAAATATTTGATCACATCCACCGCCAGATCATCGGAGCGGTAGTTGCGAAATCCGCCGCGCTTGGCGCGCCCAACGGCGGAGCGGTATGCTTTTACGATGTATGCTTCCATATTTTCTTTAGATGCCAGATTGAGAGATGCCAGATGCCAGACGTAGGGCTTCGACCGCTCTCATCCTGAATTTTTAAGATATTCTGTCTTTAAAACCGTCAATCATCTTCTGTAGTGTCGTCAATTTCGTAATCAGTATCTCCGTTTTTTCTTTATTAACAAAGTTTAGTTGAGTGGACAGATAAAGCTGCGTTTCTAACTCAAAAGCAGAACCTTGTGCAATGTCCAGAAAATGCGCCAATTGTGCGTCAGTCCCCCGACCACAACCCTCTGCGATATTAGAAGGTACGGAAACGGCACATTTTCGAATTTGCTGCGTCAATCCATACAATTCACTTTTCGGAAAATCATTCGTTACATCGTAAATTTCTTTTGCCAATTCCATTGATTCGTGCCAGATTTTCAACTCTTTGAAATTGTGTCTTTTCATATTGTAAATTTGTTAATTGACCTCCCCTGACCCCTCCCAAGGAGGGGAACCAAACCAAAAGACCGTGTTCGTCTCACGTCTGGCATCTGGCATCTGGCATCTCCCAATCTGGCATCAATTTCTAAGTGGCTTATTATTCTGCAGCATATACTGTATCCGCTCCAAAGTTTTCTGTTCGCCGCAAAGGCTCAGAAACGCTTCGCGTTCGATGTCTAACAAATATTGCTCGCTCACTTGCTGTGCGCCCGTGAGGTCGCCGCCGCAGAGCACCCAGGCAATCTTATGGGCAATTTTAATGTCGTGCTCGCTGGCGTAGTTACCGCGCTTGAGTTCGTTGGCAGCGGTGTAGAGTGCCGCCAAGCCGCCGCGACCGAGTACCAGCACGTCTTCGCGCTTGGTCGGCATCACATAGTTATCGGCGAGTTCCAGCACTTTTTGCTTGGCTTCGGCGATGTTGCGGTCTTTGTTAAGAACGACGGTGTCGCGCTCCGGTAAAAGATAGCCAAAGTTGAATGCCTCGTGCGCGGAGGTCGCTACTTGCGCCATGGCAATAGCTTTAAATTTTTCAACCAGCGTTGGAATCTGTACGTCGCCCTCAAAAAACTGATCGGAAGCTCGAACGGCAAACTCTTTCGTGCCGCCACCGCCCGGAATCACACCAATGCCCGCTTCCACCAGACCGATGTAAGATTCCGCCGCTACGATGCCCGCGTCGCAGTGCATAAGCGTTTCGCAGCCGCCGCCAAAGACGTAGCCTTGCGTAGCCGCCACCACCGGAATTCTAGAATAACGGCAGCGCATGGTGGTCTGTTGGAATAGATTCACCGCCATGTTCAATTCTTCGAATTCCTGCTGGAAAGCAAACATGCCAATCATCATCAAATTCGCACCGACGGAGAAATTCGTCGCATTGTTACCAATGACCAAGCCTTTCCAATCGCCGTCTTCAGCAATTTGGATGCTTTCGTTGATGCCGCGCAGCACGCCTTCGCCGATGGAATTATGCGGACTCGTAAATTCCAAACACAGCACGCCGTCGCCGATGTCGTGCAGGATGGTTTCGGTCGTTTTGTGAACAGGCGCTTGTTCGCGGTAGTTATCCAAAATGATAAATTCATCCGCACCGGGAACGGGCAGGTAGCTTTTGCTGGAAATATCGTAGTAGAGGCGCTTGCCCGCTTCGCGTTTGTAAAAACTGCTGTTACCAGCCGCCAAAAATTCTTTTACCCAATCGGCTACACTTTCACCTTGCGCTTCCGCCAATTCTACACCTTTTTGCACACCAATCAAATCCCAATATTCAAACGGACCAAATTCCCAGGCAAAACCCGCCCGCATCGCATCGTCAATGCTATACAGATTATCAGAAATTTCAGGAATTCTATTAGAAACATATGCAAATAATCCTAACAATGAGCGGCGAATCAATTCACCGCCTTTATCCTCTGCTGCAAAAACCGCCTGAATGCGCTTCTCCAGATTGTCAATTTGCTTGGAAGTTTTCAAACTCGGCAAATCCGGCTTCTGTGAAGGCTCGTATGCTAACGTTTCCAAATTCAAAGCGAGAATCACCGGGCGACCGCTGGCGTCTCTTTCGTTTGTTTTTTTATAAAAACCCTGACCCGTTTTGTCACCTAAGTATTTGTTATCCAACAAGAATTGGAAATACGGTGGAATTTCAAAAGCATTCGCCTGCTCGTCATTTGGCGCATTCGTGCGAATGCCGCGAATCACATTGGCAGCCGTGTCGTGCCCGACCAAATCGCCGAGGCGGAACGTACCCGTTTTCGGACGACCAATTGCCGGACCAGTCAACTTGTCCACATCTTCAATGCGCAAACCGAGTTCGGTGGTCAGTTGATAAATTTTTGCCATCGCATACACGCCCACGCGATTGGCGATGAAAGCCGGCGTATCCTTTGCCAAAACCGTCTGCTTGCCTAGATAAACATCGCCGTAGTGCATGAAGAAGGCAATGACCTCAGGGTCTGTATCTGGCGTAGGAATGATTTCCAGCAGACGCAAATAACGCGGCGGATTGAAGAAGTGCGTGCCGCAAAAGTGTCTTTTAAAATCGTCGCTTCGTCCTTCAGTCATGAGGTGAATCGGGATGCCAGAGGTGTTGGACGTGATAAGCGTGCCTTTTTTGCGGTGCTGTTCTACTTTTTCAAACACTTGCTTTTTTATATCCAAACGCTCAACGACTACCTCGATAATCCAGTCGTAATCCTTGATTTTGGATAAATCATCTTCAAAATTGCCAATTTTGATGCGGCTGGCAAATTTTTTGTCGAACAGCGGCGCGGGTTTGGATTTAAGGGCAGCTAGCAGCGCATTGTTAGCCACGCGATTGCGGGCGGCAGGATTATTGCGTTCGTTTTCCTGGAGGTCGGGCGGCAGAATGTCGAGCATCAACACCTCCAAGCCAATATTGGCAAAGTGGCAGGCGATACCCGTTCCCATGACACCCGAACCCAGTACGGCAACTTTTTTGATTCTTCTCATAAAATTGGTTATCGGTTAGCTGTTATTCTTGAATGGGGATGGCACATTTTTACAATTAACCATTGACGAATAACAATAGTTTGAAAATTAGCGAAAATTCGCTGGATTTGCAAAAATACAAATCTGGGTAATAGGGTGATGGGGTGATAGGGTGATTTTTTGAGATATATTTAAAAGTTTTTTATAATCCTTCCTTTGCCCTATTACCCGATCATCTAAAAATTACTAAATTTAGCCGCGCAAAATATAATTTGCTTTTCTGAAATCGCGTTGATACACATTGTAAGCAAACAATTTAAACCCATTAAAACATGCTTTTACTGAATATCTTACTACTATTCCAAGAATTTCAACCCGACGTAGATACCACTGCTACAGCGCAGCCAACGGTAACATCACAAAGTTTTCTTGATATCGTGCTCGGTAGTGGTACATTTGGTATTATCATTGTATTGTTGCAGATTATCCTCTCTGCGATTGGCGTCTATATTTTTGTCGAACGTTACCTTACGATTCGTCGTGCTGCGCGAGTGGATGATCATTTTATGAATAATATTCGCATGAATGTGCAAACCGGCAATATTCAAGGTGCCAAAGCGCTGTGTCAAACGACTGACTCACCGGTGGCACGCATGGTGGAAAAAGGCTTGCAGCGCATCGGAAAGCCCCTGCGCGATATTGACGCCGCCATCGAGAATGTGGGTAACCTCGAAGTGTTCAAACTGGAAAAAGGTTTATCCACGCTGGCAAGTATCGCGGGTGCTACGCCTATGTTGGGCTTTTTAGGTACTGTAACCGGTATGATTTTGTCGTTCCAAACGATGGCAGTACAGGAAAGCGTGACGCCGGCGGCATTGGCAACTGGTATTTACCAGGCTTTGATTACCACGGCTTTTGGTTTGATTGTGGGTATTGCAGCGTATATTGGTTATAACGTGTTGGTTTCCAACGTGGAAAATGTGGTTTTTAAAATGGAGCGCACCACAACCGAATTTATGGACTTGCTACAAGAACCGGGAGCGTAAGTCATTGATTATTGACCATTGATAATTGATTATTATTTAAATTTAAAATAATCGATTGTCTATAATCAATTAAAAATGCCAATTAAGAAAAGAAATAAAACCAGCGCGGAGTTTAGCATGGCGTCGTTGACCGACGTTATCTTCCTGCTGTTGATCTTTTTTATGTTGAACTCAAAAGTGGCGGGTGTTCAGGCGTTTGAGTTGCCAAAATCGGATTCAAAAACCGTAGCGCCGACCACCATTGTGGTGTACATTCGCAATACAGGCGAGCACAAAGTGGGCAATCAGGAAGTGTCGAAAGCGGCATTGGAGCGGATTATTCGGGAAGAGGTGAATCAGTTGAAGCCGGAAGACCGCGAAGAACTAACGATTACCATTGTTTCAGAAGTAGGAACGCCTTTTGATTATGTGGCGGATGTAATGGAAATTGCTGCCAAGTTAAGAGGAAGAGCGATTATTGCCACTGAACCAACATCTTGATTATTATTAATCATTTGATATTTATTATTTGAAGTTCACTTATTTCTTCGACACCTCACATGAGGATGAGGAACGTCAAATAAAAAACGTCAAATAAAAAATAAGGAAAATGCCACTTCGGAAAAAAAATAAAACCAGCGCGGAATTCAGCATGTCGTCACTGACGGACATCATCTTCTTATTGCTGATTTTCTTCATGTTAACTTCTGGGTTGGTTGCACCTAACTCTTTGAATCTCAAGCTTCCAGGCACCACACGCTCCCGTGTACCGAGTAGTCGAGATATTGACAATGTGCAAATAGCCGAAGATGGTACTTTTTCTATCAATGGAAGAACAGTCACTGCTCAACAGTTGGAAGAGCGCCTTGGCAACAAGGCTAACAATGAAGAAAGCATTGTGATTGCGCCAGAGTCGGGTACGCCGGTAGAATTTGTCGTGCAGGTGATGGATATGGCGATGCGTTACAACATTAATGGGATTTTAGCATCTGAAAGAGATTGATCCTGTTAAAGTTATGCTAATTTTTTGTAAATATGAATACGATTCATTTAAATTGGGTTATATAGTTTGAAATAAAATTATAGCACACTATGGTAGATGTCGTTTCCCAAGTGGAACAAAAAAATAAACGGTATGGCTTGATTACCAGTGTGATAGTACATACGCTGGTCATTATTTTAGCCTTACTGCCGATGGTGTTTTTTCAGAATCCGCCACCGGAGCAAGAAGGTATTTTGGTAAATCTTGGTTTTCCCGATCAGGGGCAAGGCGATGAAAATGCGGCTCCTGCCGAATCTACTCAGGAAGAAGCTGAACCTGAGCCGGAAGAGCCTGTCGAAGAACAACCCGTAGAGCGGACAGAACCGAAAAGAACAGAGCCTACACCACAGCCTGAAAGGGATGTAATTAAAACGGAAGACCCCGATGCAATAGCCTTGCGCGAACAGAAAAAACGCGAGCAGGCAGAAAAAGCAGAACGCGACCGCCAGCAGCGCGAGGAAGAAGCGCGTCAAAAAGAAGAAGCCCGCCGGAAAGCAGAAGCCGATAAGCTGAAGGGGGAAATCGGTGGTTTGTTTGGCGGTGGCAAAGGAAAAGGCAATACTGGAAAAACGGGCAACCAGGGTGATCCGAACGGTGATCCGAATGCCAAAGCATTGGAAGGTGTGAGCACCGGAACGGGTACGGTAGGTGGGGGCTTGGGTGATCGCGGGGTAGCCAGTGCCCCAAAAATTGAAGATAATTCACAGCAGGAAGGGACGGTGGTTGTGCGCGTTTGTGTGGATCAGAATGGTAGTGTAGTCGAAGCAGAATTCACCCAGCGCGGGTCATCTATCTCCGATGCACGTTTGAAAAATATTGCCGTGGCGAATGCCAAGCGTTGGAAATTCTCGAAAGGAGATGCCGACAAGCAGTGCGGAACGATCACTTATAAATTTAAAGTGCAATAATTCAAAAAACAGCAAAAAAAAATAATGC
>CAZFBN010000149.1:0-14036 GCA_964517145.1 uncultured Saprospiraceae bacterium | reverse complement strand
ATACTTCATCTGCCATTACAATAAATATTTAGCATTACTTATTTAGGACTACCAACGCAAGATTACTTGATAGAAGAATGAATAAAAACTTAAAACAAATTATGCCACTTTAAAATCAGCTATAACTACTTGCATAGCATATTATTACACTGTAAATTGCCATACGATTAATAAAATGGTTCGTTTACGGGTTAAGTAAATTTGCAAGCAGATTTTTGTGGATAGCCAATTAAAATGAGCCTTAAAAACTAAATAACTGTAGGTTTGATTATCAGCTATAAAATTATTTACTTATTACTATGGAGCTTTTATTTACACTAAACAAAACGTCGAACTTTGTTTTTGATATCACTTGTAATCTTCCAGAAAGGCTTGTATATTTTGAACAAAGAAAATAAATATCATGGGAATACTTATTAAATCAAGAAAGCATATTTACAGTAGAATTCCGGTTATGCTGTTACTCATCCTTGTATTTGCAGCGAGTCCGATTATCATTAGTATCATAGGCGCTCAACTTACAGAAGCGATAACCAATCAGCCTTGCCATGAAGGCAACTGTTTTTGGGGGGCGTTTGGCTGGTATTTTCTGCTCACCATGCCGATCGCCGCATTGCTGTTTATTCTTTTTTTAATCATCGTTATCATCGATGTATCAAAATTAAAGCAGCAATAAAGGGGTATCCTGTAGTGATACATTTTGTTAAATTGAAAATGAGCGCCCGCTAATTGTCGAGTTCTCATTTCCAATTTGGCAACATTAGCCCATCTTTCGTTTTATCAGATTATTATAATCTAAAAAGTAAATCAGTTTGACAGATAAGCTGTTGCTTTGTGGAGCACGGGTTAAGCCGTCGAGGTTGCGGAAGTAATTTTCCTGTGATCTTTCCTCAAATTCCTGGATGGCATTTTTCCAAATGATGTAAAGGTCGCTACCCGGAGCGAAGCGCCAGCGATACACCATGTCAATGTTGAACGCATCGTAGTTGGTGTTGTGGTTGGCGTTGTAGTCGGTTGTGACGAGTGTGCCGTCGTCGGCAAGCAGATTGAAACGCTCGTATTTCACATTCGACCAGTAGTGGCGCATGCGGAAAGTAAGTGCCATACGTTCGTTGAAGTTGTAAGCGGTGTTGAAAATAAATTCAACCGTGTTGCGGTCGCGAGTACCGAGGACGATGCCAGCATTGCCGAGGCTATCCGCAGGCGTGTTGTTGACAAAACCGACGTCTCGTTTCCAAAAAGAAGGCGCGATGGTGAGCTGAAAATTCAATTTATCGTTGACGCGGTAGCGAGGCGTAAAGTAAATATTCAAGCGATTTCTACCCGTTTCACTAAAGTTGCGGAAGTTGCCTTCGAACGCCAGGCGCAGTTTTTTGCGAGTGTCGGTGCCAATAAAAAGTCCATAATTGTTGCTGGTTGGATAGCGATAAAATCTGCCGGGCGAACGCGGCTCAAAAAAATCGTAAGTGACGAGTGGCTCGTGGTAGGTGAAAACATTCAAATCCCAGAAGCCTTTGGTTTGACCATAAATGTAAAAATTGAGGTAATAATTAGCAAAGTTAGAAGGTTTGTACAAACGTTCGTAGCCCTGCTCCATACCGAAGCCCCCGCGATTAAATTTCCAGAATGGCTTGGCTTGATTATATTCCGTATAGATGAAAGCATTTTGGGTATTATTTTGCGCCAAGTAGCCAAGATCATTGGGGTTGTAAGTATTGCTGCGTTCGTTGTAACCGATACCGGCAAAAAGTGGTCCGCTGGTTTTGCGCAATCGCACGGAATAAGAGTGTCCCAGATCGGTGTTGTCGGTAAAGTATTTTTGGCTCAGCGCAAAGTTGCCTTCGATGCCGTAGGAGTTTTTCTTGTTGCGCAAATTGAATACCGTACCTGTCACGTTCGCATCATAATCATTGCCATTGCGTAGCACCAAAGTATTGATAAGGGTGACATAAGAGTTGTTTTTCAAATTTTGATCGAACACCAGCACGTTAAAATTGGTTAGTGGATCCGTTTGCACCCTACGTTCGCCGCCTTCGGCACTGCGAATCGTTGCGTATGTTTCGGCAGAAGTGGCATTGAAAAAACCAATACCCAAGCCCTTCGCAGTTCTACCCGATATTTTTGTGGCGTTGTACAACTGAGCATTTGCAGGATTTTCTACTACTTCTTCTCCATCTTTTAATTCATTATAAGGTTTGTTATAATTCAAAGGTGTGCCGCCGATGCGCCGCGAGTAAAACAGATTTCCTTTATTAAATAGCTCCGTCCCTTCGGTGAAGAATTGACGATTTTCAACAAATTGCACTTCAAAAGGCGAGAGATTGAGTACGCGGTTGTCAGATTGTGCCTGTCCAAAGTCAGGAATCAAGGTCATGTCGAGGGTAAACGCGTCACTGATGCCGTATTTTACGTCCATACCGCCTGTAATGGAGCGACCATAGCTGTTTTTAGGATCGTTGTTGCGGTCGTGGTACATTTCGCCATACACAGCAATGAAAGGTGTTGCCTGCAAGCGCACGGGCGATTTGATATTTTGAATATTGGTGAGGTAGCCCGATTGATTGAGCAAACCATTGAGCTGCGGATCGAGTGGATTCCAGGTGCTGCGCTCCTGCTTGCGCTGTATTTTACGCATGAAGTTGATGTGCCAGGTTTGGTTGTCCACTTTTGGAAAACGAATGGCGGAGTACGGAATTTTGATTTCAGCGATCCAGCCCTCCGGGGTGATCTGGGTTTTGCTTTCCCACACTGCATCCCAGCCTTCGTCTTCTCCAAAGGTAGAATACTTGGCGTCAAATTGAACATTGGTAGGCGTTACAATAAAACCGACCCCGTTGATGCCATCGCGATAGGTGTCGAGAAATAAACCGACCCAATCGGTATTCCCCAGGTTGTCACGCTGCGATAATTCTTTCAAAATGCTATCAGGTTGCGCATCATAACACATTACGCCGATGTACAAACCCGTGTTGTCATACAATACTTTCGCGACCGTGCGCTGCGAAGGCGCTGCTTTAAAAACCGGTTGATGCTGAATAAAATCTTCGGCGGGTGCCGCATTTTGCCAATCCGCTTCTGACAAAACCCCGTCAATGCTAATTGGGTGAGCCGTGCGGAAGGCAGCAAATTGTTTCTTTAGAGAATCCAGTGGTTGAGCATTGGACACAAGCGCAAACAGCACGCAAAGTGCTGCGAGGAAGGTGAATTTTTTCATGGTCGGATGACTTTGACTTTTTACGAGTGTTTATTAGAGTGCGTTACAATGAATACTCTTGGTTTCACAAAAGATTACATTTCTAGCGCAGTTTTTTTTGCTTTCACCCGGTTTTGCTTTAAGGACGATACATTACAAGGAAAGTTGCATTGTGTTGCAAATATTGTTATAACAAGCCAAAAGCGCAAAAATTGGCGGAGCCTATAAAACTATGATTATCAGAAGCACCACATCTTTGTGTCTCTGTGTAAAATTATAAATCAAAAATGATCCATAACTTACATTAAATAAAATGAACCGTACAGCGGCAATATTAATTATGGAGCACCAATTTGTAAAAAAGCCTTCCGAAGTTTTTCCGCTCCGAAAGGCTTTTCCATTATTCCACCATTTCACTATTCCATTATTCTACCACCAATTTTACCTCCTGCTTTTCGCCGCCTTTCTCAATCGTCACTTTGTAGGTGCTGCGATAAAGGTATAGCTTGCCGTTGTCAGCTTTTTTGAGTTTGACAGGTTTATCTTCGGCTTTACGCTTTTCATTTAGCACTTTATGATATTCATCAAGGGCTTTTTCATCAAAAACAAGGTCATATTTTACATAATTCAGGCCTTTTTTGAGATCATTTTCAAAACTGCGCAAGATCACGCCGCTTTCCGTTTGTACTGTGATTTTTACCTTACCTGCGCTGCTGATGTAAACAGGAAATGCCGATTTTGGCTCGGGTGTATCGTACCAACCCATTGTGCCCCAGCGAGGATTGTACCGGATTTTGTCGGGTTCGTAGGCAATCAACGCTTTATTTAATTGATCGGGTGTCAATTGCTGCAATTCTTTAATACGACCGATATACAAGGAGCGCCCATGCGTGCCGATGAGGATTTCCTTGTCGCGGTTTTGAATGGCTAGGTCATGCACTGCCACTGCGGGAATCTTATTATTTAACAACTGAAAAGTGTTGCCCTTATCCAGGGAGATGTACAAACCATGATCGGTGCCAACGTACAGCAAGTTGGGATTTGTTGGGTCTTCTTTAATCACATTCACCGGCTCCAGCGGCAGGTCTTTGCCAATTTGTGTCCAGGTTTTGCCATAATCGGTGGATTTATACACATAAGGATTAAAATCATCCCAGCGGTAGCCATTCAAGGAAACATACACCGTAGCCAGGTCGTGCGCAGATGCCGTAACGCGGCTGATCCACATATCCTTTGGCAATCCGGTAGAAATATTTTCCCAGGTGTTGCCGCCGTCTTTCGTAACATGCACCAAACCATCGTCGGAGCCCGTGTAAATCAAACCAAACTTGAGCGGCGATTCGTGAATGGTTGCCAGGGTTCCAAAAGCCACGTCGCCCTTGCGTCCGCCCTGCGTGAGGTCTTCGGAAATGGCTTTAAAATTTTCACCTTTATCAAAAGAACGGAACAATTTATTTGCACCAAAGTAAACAATGTCTTGGTTGTGCGTCGAAAGCTGAATCGGGCTTTGCCAGTTCCAGCGATAAGGGCGCTCGCCCAACTCGTGTGTAGGCGTGATGCGCTTACGGTCGTTGGTGCGGGTGTTGATTCTAAAATAATTGCCAAACTGAAAGCCAGTGTAAACGGTCACATTGTCGCGGGTGTCCACCGCAACCTGCATGCCGTCACCACCCAAAATGGATTTATACGCGTACTCGCCACTGTCGTGCCAGCCGGTGTTTTCTACATTGTTGCTCGGACCCATCCAAACGCCATTATCTTGCAAACCACCATAAACATTGTATGGTTTTGCATTGTCAACAGCAACTGCATAAAACTGCCCGACGGAAGGCGTATTGCACTTGATCCAATGTTCGCCATCATCGTAAGAGATGTTGACACCGCCATCATTTCCCAAAATCAAATGTCCCGGACGTTTTGGATTCACCCACAAAGCGTGGTGGTCGCTGTGCACATTGTCCCCATTGATGGCTTTCCAAGTTTTGCCACCATCGTCGGAGCGAATGACCGGCACACCGTAAGAATACACTTTATTCGGATTGCTTGGCGACACATGCACCATGCCGAAGTAATAACCATAAGTGTTGTAAACCTGATCGAGGTATTTTTCGTGCGTTTTTTTCCAGGTTTTACCCTCGTCCATTGACTTGTAAACCTCCAAGCCGGTCACGTCTGTATCAAAAAGCAGGGAATTGGCATCTTCTGTAAAAATGACCAAATCCGTCACCTTTATTTTATTAGTTTTTACCAAATCGAGGACGCTTTCCACCGTATATTTTTGTGGAAAACCATAACGCTGCAAGTAATCCTTGATCTGATATTTGGGCAATTTTAAAAAATCATCCTTGCTCATGTTGCGAAGCTGATCCTTCGTGACAACGTCTTCTTCGGGCTTTTCTTTTGGGCGACGCGCATTGTTATCAACGGCTGCATACAACGTCACTTTGCCTTGCATTTTATTGATACTCAAACCAATACGCCCCGCGTCTTTGCTTGCCGGGAAGCCACTTTTACCATCGGTTAATAATTTCCATGTCTCCCCGCCATCCACACTTTTATAAATGCCAGAGCCTTCACCAGATTCTATAAAATCCCAGGCACGACGCTGGCGATGCCACATCCCTGCGTACAAAACTTTTGCATTAGTCGGGTCTATGATTAAATCCGAAGCGCCAGTGTTCTCATTCACGCTCAACGTTTGCTTCCAGGTTTTGCCGCCGTCCGTGGTTTTATAAATGCCGCGCTCCTTGTTGGGTGAGTACAAATGCCCCAACACCGCCACCCAAGCGATATTTGGATCCGTCGGATGTAAAATAATACGAGCAATGTGGTGGCTTTCGCCCAAACCCAAGTGTTTCCAGGTTTTGCCGCCGTCGGTACTTTTGAAAATACCGGTACCGGCATAAGAAGAACGGCTGGAATTGACCTCGCCGGTGCCAATCCAAATGGTGTTGCGCGCCCAGTCCACGGCGATGTCACCGATGGTCATCACCATTTCTTTGTCAAATAAAGGCGTAAAAGACGTGCCGTTGTTATCCGTTTTCCACAAGCCGCCCGAAGCGTAAGCTACATAAAAATGGCTGGGATCGGTAGGCGATACATCCAAATCTACCACGCGACCACTCTGCACACTGGGACCGATGCTGCGAAATTCAATCGCATTGGCAATCGAAGCGGCTTCCAGTGCTTTGCGCTGATCGAAGCTTTTGATACGAGCGTCTGCAGCGGTAAAAGGTGGTTGCGTTTGTCCAAATACACACTGCGTTGTTATTAAAAACAAAAAAAGTAAAATTCGTTGCGTCATTGTTATGGGTTTTATATAATTGACCATTCTAAAAATATACTTTTTCCAATTATTGGCAATTGAAATTTTGTAAAGTTGGGAAAATTAAAAAATAGAATACGAGCTTGTTTAAAATTGATAAATAATCTTAATATTAATCAATAAATGAGTGTTTTTTACGATCTGCCACAAATACACAAAGGCACAAATTTTACACAAAGCTTTCGTGAGACTTAGTGATTTTGTGCCTTGGTGGCGATATTAGGTGCTTTATCAACTTTACTGGTTCGTTTTCATATTAAACAAAATCTTTAATTTTAAACAACTTCAATATCAAATATCAAATACCCTAATTTCTCATCTTCCCATTCATTGGTTTTTCATTATTCAATTCCATGATATCCGCACCTGTGCGTTCGTCGCCGATTAAATGTTTAGCAAAATATTCTGCCCGCAACCAATAAAAATATTCATTCATATCGCCGAAGCCATGCCGCTGCCCGGGAAACAAGAAAAAGTCAAAACGTTTGTTGGCTTTTATCAATGCATTTGCCATGCGTATCGTATTGGCAGGATGCACATTATTATCAATATCACCGGTGCAGAGTAACAGCTTGCCTTTCAGGTTTTTAGCCAATTCCGTGTTTTTATCAATATCATATTCGAATGTAATATTGCCCTTATCATCTTTTATTTCTTTCACGCCGTCGTGTTTTTCACTCCACCAACGATTATAAATATTATTTTCGTGATTGCCCGCCGAAGAAACCGCCACTTTGAAAAAGTCAGGATACACAAGCATTGCCGCCGTTGACATAAAGCCACCGCCGGAATGCCCAAAAATGCCGACTTTATGGAGGTCGATGAATGGATGCCGTGCTGCCAACTGCTCAATTGCCGCTTTTTTATCGGCTAAACCATAATCGCGCAAATTATTATATCCATAATTATGATACCACTTGGAACGAGCCGGATGCCCACCGCGATTGCCGATGGTAATCACAATAAAACCGGGCTGTGCCATGCGATCGGTGCGATCCATATTAGCGGAAAAAGATTTATTTACCGATTCTGTTTGCGGACCTGGATAAACATATGCTAAAATTGGATATTGTTTAGTAGAATCAAAATCAAAAGGTTTGTATAAAACGCCGTATAAATCCGTGATACCATCATCGGCTTTGACCTTGAAAGGTTCGGGAAATTTATAACCAGCGGCAAAAAGTTGTTTAAAATCAGAAGTCTCCAGTTCTAATATTTTATTTCCCTGATTATCAATCAAATCGGATTTTGGAATGGAATTAACCCGCGAATAATTATTGACAAAATAAGTACCGGGATCATTTCCATTTACATTATAATTAAAATCGCCTTTATTTAGTAATTTTAAGCCAGTGCCATCAAAATTAATCCGGTACAAATGTAAATAATAAGGGTCTTCATTTACTTCCCGACCGTTGGCGGTGAAATACAACACCTTATTTTGCGCATCAATCGCCTCAATATTTTCACAATGGAAAGCGCCAGAGGTAATTTGATTTTTTAATTTACCATTTTCATCATGTAAATAAAAATGCGCCCAACCATCGCGCTCTGACCAATGAATCAGCTCCTTGCCTTCATTGACCAGACCCAGGTTGCGTGTTTCGGCATAAGTGTTCAAACGCTCTTCAATCAAGGTTTTCACGCTACCCGTTTTCAAATCTGCTACACAAATATCAATGCGTTTCAGGTCGCGACTCGTGCGGGTGAAGTAAAGTTTATCACTCGATTTGGAAAGCCAGAGTGCCGGTTTTAATTCATCGTCGCGATTCTTTTTGATTTCTGGTAAGCGTAAAATGCTGATTGTCTGATCTTTAAATGTATCAGCAGCGATGCGCATTTGCTTTTTATTTACAAAATCAAATACAATCATATCATATTGCGGCGCTTCTTTTTCACCAGGCATATGATATTTATAAGTTTCTAGCGTGGGGCGCGGCTCAGCCACGGCATTGATGACCCACAAATCTTTAACTTTGCGCTCATCGGTTTTAATTAAAGCAAATTTTTGGCTGTCATGTGACCAAATCACGCTCACTGGTTTGCGCTTGTCTTTATTTTTTTCAAGGTCAGCATTGGTTTCTCCGCGATTGCCACGTTCATAACTATAAAATTCTACTCCATCCGTAGTGAGTTGATTTTCAACGATTGTGCTGTCTTTTTCATTCTTTTTAGCCTTTTCATAATTGGCTTTATCCATCCAGTACAAATTATGATTTCTACCAAAAAGCACATATTCTTCATTTGGCGACACCGATGCCCAATCGGGATTTGCTTTTGGTTTTTTATAATCTTCTAATAATTTTAGCTGGTCGCGTGTAATATCATACTCAAAATACCAGGTTTTCTTTACCATTTTGGGCTTTTTATTACGTTCCTTTTGCTGTTGTTGCTCGCCCATTTCCTCCTCTTCATTTTGTTCTTCCTCTTCGATGAGTTTACTTTTTACTTCAAATTGAACAACCGTTTCAAATTTGGCAAATTTTAATTTTTCAAGGTTTAAATTTTGCGCATCGAAAGGGTCTTTGGTCAGCCGCGACATATCAGCTGCCAGTTTTGTATTGTCAAAAAGCGCACGTTTGCTGCGTTTCACTGGGTCCACCAGATAATAAAAAGTACCTTCGCTGGTTTTATATTCATACCAAAAGCGGTCGCTATTTTTGAGCCAATGCGGTTCGACGCTGGTCGAAAACACCATTTTTTTAATTTTTTCTGGTGAAAACCGAGCGGCAAGCTCAAAATTGGCGTGGTCAATCGGCTGATGCTGTGCAGATAACAACTGACTGATTATCAATGCGAAAGCCAAGAATAGTAGTTTTTTCATACAAAAATATATGTGTTTTAGATTCAATGTTTAGACAGGAGGAAAGCTACAAACTTTCCATGCGAAAAATGGCAGGAATAGTCGATTTTTATGTGACAAACGTTTCTAAAAGAAAATACTTTGTCACCCTTGTCAATGTAACAAGATATTCAAATAAATAATTAAAAATAAACATTTTAGTAAATAAGTATCACAATTGTGCTTCAAATGCTTCAATCAAAGCCACTTTTTCGGAGCCATTGGCTAGGAGTTTTTCTGCGATTTCGTCTATGGTGCTTACATTTCGGCTAATGAATTCGTAGGCATCCGCTTTTAAATTTTTTATATTTTCCGGCGCAGCATTATCCATAGCGGATTCGGCGTTTAACAAAGGCGGTTCGAGGCGATAATAGTCCTCACAATCAGCAGGTTGCAGCGTTTCAAACATTTGTTTTACAATGTAATCAATCGTTTCCGAGTTGCTCGACATTAAAATGTCAATCACCGGCTCGATCCAGGCGATGGCACCAGCGCCTTCCATTTTTTCATAAGGATAAGGCGACTTGACCGAACCCGTTCCCAGCGAAATGATCAACATATCTTCTGCTGCGGGTTTGTCTTTTTTTCGTTCGTCCAGTTTGGAAAAGTCAATTTTACGGGCTTCGGCGTAAGCACAAAGGGCAGGATTATTGGCGTACAAGCCTCCGTCAATCAAATCGAAAGGCGCTCCTAATACATTCCAGACTCTTGCCGGTTTGAAATAAGTGGGCGCGGCAGAAGTCGCGCGAGCTACGTCGCGCACGTAAAAATTTTTGGTGTCGCTGTAATTTCGCTGCTTGGCATCATTGCTGGTGAAGAGCACTGCTTTGCGATCTTCAATGTCGTAAGAGGTTATCAGACAAGGCTTTACCAATTCACTCAGCTTTCGGTCGCCAAAAAAACGCCGTGTAATTTCCTCAAAAGGAGCGCTATCATATTTTGGATCGGTGATGCCAAAACCACTCGTCAATTTGTGCCAGAAAGGATTGGAAAATACCTCGCCACCAAATTTTTCATACAATTCGATCACTTCAGTAGCTTTCAGCAACTGAGTGGTTGCGCCATTATTTTGCGGGGGAGGGCAGAGGTAAAGGCAAGTGAGAATACCGCCGGTGCTGGTGCCTGCTACCAAATCAAAAAATTGACTGATGCGTACATTGCGTTCTAAAAATGCGTCCAATGCTGCTTCTGGAAAAGGTTTTTGAATGTTTTTCTGCGCGTCGGCTTTAATGTTGCTGCGCATACATTTTTCAACGTAATCCAAAACAACTGCCGGAATAATGCCGCGAATGCCGCCGCCATCGATAGAAAGGATTCTTACTTTGTTACTGGAGGTTTTCATGTTTATAAAGGTTTTGGGTTATAAAATAATGTAAGTCGTAAAATGGAAGCCCTCAAAGATACGCATCTTTGATTTGAATTAAAACAATCATTTGCAGAATATTTAAGCTTCTGGCAGCGCTTTTTTCTTTGGAAGCAAAGTCCGATCCGCCCAGGCAAAATTCAAATAACGGCTATGCACATAATGAAAAATAAGGGCGAGCATGACGCCGGTAATGGCACCCAGATATACATCGCTGAGAAAATGTTGGACCAAATACATGCGCGAAACGCCCACTAAAAGCGCAGCGAAAAACAACAGCAAACCCGTCCATTTTTTGCGCGGAAGCACCAGCGCCAGAAACGTAAAAAGCGCAAAAGCCGTCATGGTATGCCCAGAGGGCAAGCTGGTGGTGCCTTTTACGATGCGTACGCCATCCACAAGGGTGATCTGATCGAGCAAATTGCGCTCTTCAAAATAGCGGTACGGACGTGGCTGCGAAAAAATTCTTTTGGTAGAGGCAGAGGTGAGAAAAACAGAGATGCCCAGTAAAAAAACGGCCGCAGCCGTGCGAAAACGCCAAAATAGCAAAATGATAAATGCGATGACAAAAACAGCGCCATTGCCTACATCCGTGAAGAAACGGAAGAAAAAATCAGTGGTGAAGCTGCGGTTTTTGCTAAAAAAATAAATTTCATCACCATGATTGCTAAAAATCAGTAAAATGCTGGCAATGAGCAAAAATGAAATAAATCCGCCAAAAAACCAGCGGTTTTCCCACATCAGCCGACTCAAATAATTCATCATACGCTTGCCTTTCTTTTTTTGAATCGTTCTCGTATAAACGTTATTCCTTCTACGAGATTAAGGCTCGAATCGTTCATGGCTTTGAGCGTTAAAATCAATCCGATTGGAAATAACACAATCGCTGGCAGCCACGCCGCGCCTGCTGGCGGCAACACAAAAGCCTCTGCAATTTTGCGACAAAAAATGGTGAGTATCACAAAAAGCATAAAGAATATAATGGAAATCAAAATCGGATAGCCAAAGCCTCCCTTGCGCACAATGGCGCCCATCGGCGCGCCAATGAACACAAAAATAATGCACACCAACGCAATGCTGTACTTCGTCCACATTTCGTAGGCATATTTGACCCGCGTTTCCTTCATCGCGTCGAGCGAGCGCACGGTTGACTCCGCCTGGTTTTGTACACTGAGCGCAAACGTTTTGGCACGATCATAATATCCCAGGCGCTTATCGGCAGGGAAAGTTTCAATAAATTGCTTGAGGGTGTCGGGCGCTAAGGGTCCTTCAAAAGGAGCGGGCGTTCCTGCAACTTGCTGATTGCTAGAGTCTTCTGCTTCCCTTCGGTCAAGCTCTTTATGCACATCTGCCAATTGTTTATCATCCAAGGGCTGCCCTGTCTGCGGATCCACATTTAATTTCAAGCGTCGATAAATGGTTTTCGGCACAGGTACAGAAGCAGGAGTGTTTTTAGCGCTGCTATCAATGGCGGTAACCGCATTATTTGCTTGCATAGAATCATTCACATGCAGCCACAATGCCTTGCGAGCTGTATCTGCCTTGCTTTTTACATCGGTTGCTTCATATTGCAGCACCAAACTATCTTCCGGCAAAAAAGTAAAGTAACTTCTCACCTGATCGGACAGCGCTTTTCTGCGATCCTCCAGCCGCAAATCCATCGAATCCACGGCTTTGGCAAGCTGCGGAATACTCATCATCGATTTGTTACTGGTGAATAACTCTTCATTGGTGCGGTTCAGCGAAAATTCCTGCATGTCGAATACCTTTGTCCACTGCTTGAAAGAAGTACGTACAAAAGGATATTTGCCATTATTATTCGTCACGCCGCCCGGTGCCACTTCGATGTATTGATTGCCGTCTTTCAGGTTCATAATGAAATACTTACCCTCTTCCATCATAAACATTTGCCCTTCCTTGGCAGTGATTTGGCTGTAGCCACCCTTGGCATTTTCGCTCTGGTCGCAAATAAGCACGTCCTTGATCGTCTTGCCGTCTCGAAGTTTTTTACCGATATGAATGGAAAACCCCTGAAAATCATCGTTGAAAATGCCTTCGTCCAAACGCAGTGCCGGTTTTTGCTGCTGCACATCGTACATGCGCGAACCAAATTTTAAATTTGCCAATGGAATCAAGGTAGCCGAGCAATAGTAAGACAACAATGCAGACGCAAACCCAACGAATATAAGCGGTCGCATAATGCGCAACAATCGCGTACCCGCCGATTTCATGGTGGAAAGCTCGTAATGTTCCGCCATGCTGCCCATCACCATCACACTGGAAATCAAAATCGCCAATGGCAATGCCATCGGAATCAGGCTCACACATTTGTACGCCAGTAATTCGATAATAAAAAAGAAGCCCAAACCCTTTCCCACAATGTCATCAATGTAAAACCACAGCGTCTGCATCAAAAAGAAGAAGATCGCAATGGAAAACGTGACCACAAAGGGTCCGACAAAGCTTTTGAGCAATAAGCGATCAATAATTTTTATCATGCGCCAAGGCAGTTGCCTTATTTTTCTTTACTACAAAAATACGTTTAAAACGCTTAGTTGGTTGCAAATTTCTTCCGCTTTAGCAATTCTTTAAGGTAGCAGAACCGCTGCTGCTTGTCGCTGCGCTTTTTTTAATGGAATTCTTTTCAAAACAAAAACGATTTTAAAAAACGCAAAGACGGCTTTAAACAATAAAGTGTTGGCTTAAAAATATAAAGTGTCGGCTTTGAAATGCGAGGTGTTGGCTTTAAAACTTCAAGTGACAGGATTAAAATACGAGGTGTTGTCTTTAAAATGCGAAGTGTCAACTTTAAAAAGTGAAGTGTTGGCTTAAAAATGTAAAGTGACGATCTTAATATATCATGTGACGGCTTTGAAATATCATGTGTTGGTTTTGACACCCCAAAAAGGTAACCCGACACCGCTCCTTTTGAACCCATCACCCTATTTTTTGACCTCTTTACAAGGGTATTTTACCCTACTACCAGACGTAACTAAGCCGCTACTTGATATTTCAATTCCGTCACTTGATATTTTAAAGACAGCACTTGATATTTCAATCTCGTCACTTGATATTTTTTAGACGGCATTGGGTTTTATGAAACAATACGCCCTGATTTTGATGCCGATGTAATGTTTTTTTGAAAAAAAATACAAAAATTGTAAGGTCTTTTTACAAGTGCATTAGATTGATGACAGTATTTCAAATGCTGTCAGCAATCTAATGCATCATCAAAAATTTTTTCCAATTTCCTGTAACAAAGAACTTGTTTAAAATTAATAAAAAAGTTTAATATGAAGAAAAAGTGATGTTG
>CAZFBN010000148.1:0-14042 GCA_964517145.1 uncultured Saprospiraceae bacterium | reverse complement strand
ATTTTAAAGCCTTTCTTTTGAGTAAATCAATTTATCATAAAGCGTTCAATATCAAGAGTATGTTTCGCTCAGCTACGATCTCACGCAATCCTCAAGCCATTTTCCACCAAGCGTTCTGTTTGCAGCAGTGTCACAGTGCCCGCTGCATCTACGGAGCCGAGCACGAGGCATTCGCTAAAAAAATTGGCGATTTGCTTGGGTGGAAAATTGACGACTGCCACGATCTGCTTGCCAATCAAATCAGTGGGCTCGTATAAGGTGGTGATTTGAGCGGAGGAGCGCTTGATGCCTAGTTCTCCAAAGTCAATCGTCAATTGATAGGCTGGTTTTTTCGCTTTGGCGAATGGTTCCGCCGCGACAATTGTGCCGGTTCGAATTTCTACTTTTTCAAAATCAGCCCAGGATATTGTGCTCACGTTAATGTAATTTTTTGGATACTTGCTGCGCGATGCCACTGTAACGATAGTATCCATAGCAACAACAGCATCCATAGCATCGTACAGCCTTACAACACCAATTTCCACCCATCGCGGTACTCGCGCTGCACAAATTGATTGGCTTCGTCAAAATTAGTGACTTTCATTTGCGCGGCATCCCAGAGCAAAGTCGTTCGACCTGCAAACTCCTGATTCGCCCAGTAATTATCTTTGTTGACGTTTTTTATTTTCTTTTTGATGTTCTGACTGCGAATTGCCAGGTTTCCAATTAACACCGTTTCTGTCAATTTACAAGCATATTCAAAGGGCGAGCTCGTCGGCGTACCTTCTTTGATAGCTTTGACCCAATTCTGATGATGCCCCTGGTCACTGCCTAGTACGCGCGGCAGCGTTGGTTTTGGCGCTTTGAAATCTTTCATACGCTGAGTCGGCAGCAAGGTCGGGAAATTCCCAAAAATACTGCACAACAACTTGCCTTTTGAACCTTCAAATAATACGCCGTTGGTATCAAGGTATTCATCTGGCAACATTTCTGCCGGTCGTTTTGGTTGAATGCCGCCATCGTACCAAATCAATTCTACCGCAGGCAAATTCGCTCTTTCAGGAAATTGAAAATACACGGTAGAAGCCATGGGCGCGCTTTCCGTCAAAATAGCGCCTTCAAAGTCGTTGATCCAAGCTTGGCTCATGCTTGCTTCCACAGCAGTTGGGTAGGTCAATTTTAACGCTCGAAACGGCACATCAATCAAATGGCAACCCATGTCGCCGAGGGCACCCGTACCAAAATCCCACCAACCCCGCCAGCGGAAGGGCATGTACGTTGCATGATACTCCCGCCAAGCCGCTGGACCCAACCACAAATCCCAGTCCAATCCAACCGGCACCGGCATTTTTTCCTTCGGTGTTGGAATGCCCTGAATCCATACCGGACGGTCGCTCCACACATGCACGCGTGTAACATCGCCAATCACGCCCGCCGCAAGCCACTCTTGTACTTGGCGCATTCCATCGGCAGAGCTACCTTGGTTGCCCATTTGGGTTACAATTTTAGGGTATTTTTTTGCCGCTTCTGCTAATACTCTCGCCTCCTGAATGCTATGCGTCAAAGGTTTTTCAGTATAAACGTGTTTGCCCAAATGCATCGCGGTTAAAGTTGCAATGGCATGAGTATGGTCGGGCGTAGTTACCATTACAGCGTCAATGCCTTTTTGCTGTTCTAACATAACCCGAAAATCCTTATAACGCTTGGCGTTTGGGAATTCTTTATACATCTCTGCGGCGCGATTCTCATCTACATCGCAGAGGGCTACAATATTTTCCTGCCCTTTATTAAAAGCGCCTGGAATGTTGTCCCAAGCTTTTCCACCTGCCCCAATGCCTGCAATGTTCAATTTATCACTAGGTGCAATAAAACCCGAACCACCCAGCACGTGGCGCGGCACGATCATAAATGCAACAGCAGACAGCGCACTGGTCTTTACAAATTTTCTTCTTGAAAGTATTTTTTTGTTAGAATTTTGTTCTGACATACAAGGGAATTTTGGGGGAAAGTTAGCAATTTGTAAAATAAACCACCTACTATCCTCAACTCAAATTATCGGGTTTTAAAAAAAACCTTCAAGAATGTTATATTTTAAAAACAGAAACACTTACCTTCGCATCGGTTTTGGTTTCCGGCTTCGGTCGGAATGAAAAGGGAACCTCGTGTAAATCGGGGACTGTACCCGCAGCTGTAAGCTCCTCACCAAAGCCTTTTGCCCACGTGTGTCACTGTTGGCGTAGCTTAGCCTTTAGGCTGAGCACCACAAAACGGGAAGACCGGCAAGAGGCGGAGCAAGTCAGAAGACCTGCCAAAGCTCATGTGTCATCTTATTGTTTAATCGTCTTCGGGCTAAAGACGGGATGGATTTTAGGTATTTGAATGTTGGATACTGGATGTGGACGTCCAATATCTGGCATCTGACATCTGGCATCAACACTCCGCTTTGCCTGGCAAATGCTTTGCTGTGGCTCGTTTTGTAAGTCTTCTGCTTTTTTCGCTTCCGTATGTAAGTGCATCTGCGCAATTGGATTCTACTTTGGTATTGGAAACAGTCACCATCACTGCCTCTCGCTTTCGGCAATTGCCGGCGGGTTATCATTCTATCACATTGGATTCCAATCGTTTACAATCAATTCCTGCGCTGAGTATTGCTGAGCTTTTACAACAAAATACCAGCATTTTTATCAAAAGTTATGGCTTGGGCAGCCTAACTACATCGGCGATCCGAGGGGCAAGTGCGCAGCACACCGCAGTGGTTTGGAATGGCTTCCCGATTCAGAGTCCAATGTTGGGGCAGTTAGATTTGGCGCTGCTTCCAGCAAGTTTTACGGATGAAGTGCAGGTACAATATGGTGGCAACGGAGCGCTGTGGGGCAGCGGTGCAGTGGGCGGCGTGTTGCAACTAAACAATGTGTTGCCGTTTGATAAAGGTTGGCAAGTACGATTGAATAATCAAATCGGTAGCTTTGGACAGTGGCACAATGATGTAAAAGTTAGCTTTAGCAATCAGACATTCGCGAATGCTACCCGATTATTACATCAAACTGCAAATAATGATTTTCCCTATCATATCACGCCTGGCACAGCAGAAAAACGCCAGCAAAACGCAGGTTTTCAACAACTTGCATTATTACAAGAAAATCGTTTTTATATAAAATCCAATCAATCACTCGGTTTCCGGTTTTGGCTGTCACAAGCGCAGCAGGAAATTCCGCCTACGACGACTCAAAATTTTAGCGTTGCCAAACAGGATAATGCTTTTGTGCGTACAGCCTTGGACTGGCAATTGGCTCATAAACAATGGGTTGTACAAATTCGCAGCGGCGTTTTTTATGATTTTATTCATTATCAGGATTCCATCGCAGGCGTTGATTCGCCGAGCCATTCCTGGAGCTCCATTTCGGAAGCCGAAGCTCAGTGGAATCTCCATGCGCAGCATCGCATTCATATTGGGGTACATCATACCTTCGCTTTTGGCGAAGCCGAGGGCTATCCAGATGGGCAAGAACAAAAGCAATCGGCACTTTTTGCGGCGTATCATTGGCAGTCACGCGATGGCAAGTGGCGAGCACGGACGAGCGCTCGGCAAGGCTTAGCAAATGGAGATTTGATACCTTTTGTTCCATCGTTTGCGCTGGAAAAGGATGTCACAAATTGGCTTATTTTCAAAGGAAATGTAACCCGCAATTTTCGGCTTCCTACCTTGAATGATTTGTACTGGCAGCCTGGTGGCAATCCAAATTTGCAAGCGGAAGAAGGCTGGGCAGAGGAAGTTTCGCTACAAACCCTTTGGAAAAGAGCAAATTACACATTTGAATACACCATAACAGGTTTTAATCGCAAGGTGCATAACTGGATTCTATGGGTGCCGGGCAATTCCTTTTACTCGCCCCAAAACATCGCCGAAGTATGGAGCCGTGGCATCGAGCAACGCCTTCATTTCAAATTTCAAATTTCAAAAGTCAAATTTGATTTGTCCAGCGGCTATGATTGGATTCGTTCTACGCAGGAGCGGGCTTCTACCGAGTCTTATTTAAAAAAGCAGTTGATATATGTGCCTGAGCAACAAGCTTTTGGGCGATTAGAATTGCATTGGCAAAATTTGCAATTTTCCTATCAAGAACAATTTAACGGTTTAGTTTTTACGCGCTCTGATAATTCGACGTCTTTACCTGGGTATAAACTCGGATTTTTAAATGTTCGGTACGGGCATTCTTTCTCTCATTTCAAAGGCAATATCTTTTTGCAAATCAACAATTTATGGAATGAAGAGTATCGCGTCATCGAACGAAGAAGGATGCCTGGGCGTGGCTATCAGTTGGGCGTCACGCTTGATTTTCACCACTAAGTTCTCTTCGCATTTTATAATAATTACATTTTAAAATTATAAATACATCAAATTATGAAAAAAATATTTACTATTCTGACAATTTTTATAAGCGTTTTATTACATGCACAAACCATTGCCACATTGGAAGACATAAGTGTGCCGCAAGATTCTTTTTTAAATGGAAAGGGCGCGAACGGCTACTTTCAAAGTGCTAATGCTATTTTCCCAAATGAATATAATGTTATGTTTGACTTTTGGAATGGTTGGGCGATTTCCAGCAAAAAGGACACGGTCACTTCCGGTTATTTAAATCAATACAGCGCCAAGACGGGTATCGGTGTGAATGGTTCTAATAATTACACGGTCTCGTATGGTAGTGAAAATATTATTCGCTTTGATAATCGTGTAAAATTGGGTAGTTTTTATGTTACCAATAGCACCTATGCGTATAATAGTATGCGCGACGGCGATCAATTTTCCAAACGTTTTGGCGGCGAAACGGGCAATGATCCTGATTTTCTGCGTTTAACAATTTATACTTATTTAAATGGATCGCTGAGTAAAGATAGTATTGTTTTTTATTTAGCTGATTATCGTTTTGTAAATAACTCACAAGATTACATCATAAAAGAATGGAATTTTATAAATCTTGCTGCCCTCGGCGAGGCAGATAGTTTGTTTTTCCGCATGGCTTCTAGCGATGTAGGCGATTTTGGTATCAATACACCGACTTATTTTTGCCTGGACAATCTGATTACCTTGCCGATTACGACGGATGTAAAGGATTTAGCAAAGGCATATAACATTAAAATTTTCCCAAATCCGACTACCGATTGGGTGCAGATTTCCTGGCAGGGTAATGAAAAAGCGAGCATTCAATTGTTTGATGCAGCCGGAAAGTTAGTTGAGAAAGCTAATAATGATCGTAATTTATTTCAAATAAAGATGCAACATTTACCAAAGGGCACTTATTTATTAAGAATGAATATTGACAACCAGTTTTTTACACAAAAAATTATAAAACAATAAATATAGGAGTCATTCCGAATTTTAAGAATGAAATGATGGAATAATTGTAATATTGAAATGCCTTTTATTCCATCTTTCTCCCAAATAGCTTTGCTGCGTTTTTCCCATTATACCAAAAAAAGCAATGCCATAGCTCGATAGCACGTGCAAAAAAATTCGGGATGTTTCATGATTCACAAAGAAGTTTCTTGTTGGAGAGGCGAGTAATAATTTGACCCATACCGTGTTTTTTGATAAATTTGCAGGATAATCTACTCAAATGCGCTATTTAGACCCAAAAAATGACTTGACTTTTAAGAAAGTTTTTGGCACCAAGCCGCACCTGCTCAAAAGCTTTCTGAACGCGTTATTGCCCTTAGATACTCCAATCGAAAGCTTGGAGTACTTGCCTCAAGAGTTGGTTCCTGAAATTCCCCTACTAAAGCATACCATTGTGGATGTGCGCTGTACAGACGAAAAAGGCAGGCAATTCATTGTAGAAATGCAGTTGTTTTGGACGGATAGCTTTAAAAGTCGTGTGTTGTTTAACGCCTCGAAAGCATACGTGCGCCAATTGGATAAAGGGTTGGATTACAAAGGCTTACAACCCGTTTTTGCTTTGGGATTAATCAACGATATTTTTGAATCTAGTACGGAGCAGTTTTATCATCATTATGCCGTGGTGCACACGCAATTTCCAGATAAACGAATCGAGGGTTTGGAATTTATTTTCATTGAGCTACCTAAATTCAAGCCGGAAACCATGCTTGACAAGCGCATGGCGGTGTTGTGGCTGCGCTATTTGACAGAAATCAAGGACGGCACAGAACAAGTGAGCCCTGAACTTACCCAGGAACCCATTATAAAAGAAGCGGTGGAGGTGGTACAGGAGTCGGCTTTCAGCAAAAATGAATTGCTTGCTTACGATCGCTATTGGGATAGCATTAGTACAGAGCGCAGTATCATCAGTGATGCGGAGCAACAGGGATTGCAACAGGGATTGCAACAGGGATTGCAACAGGGATTGCAACAGGGATTGCAACAGGGATTGCAACAAGGATTAGAAGAAGGAATCAAAGCCGGAAAAATCGAAACGGCAAGAGCATTGAAAGCTTCGGGAGTGCTCCAGATAGAACAGATTGCTGCATTTACAGGCTTGAGTACAGCTGAAATTGAGCAGTTGTAATATTTAGCCTAGCGGAAATGTCAGCATAAAAGTAGTGCCCTTCCCCTCTCTAGAGCGCACCTGAATATTGCCTTTGTGTAATAGCATGATTTGTCGAGAGAGGCTCAAGCCAATGCCGCTGCCGGTTTGCTTGGTGCTAAAAAAAGGTACAAATATTTTTTCTAATATGTCGGGTGGAATACCGGCTCCATTATCTGCTACTTCCAACACGATACGCCCGTCACTGCGATAGCCCGACAACTGAATCAGCGGATCGGGACGTTCCTTGACGCCATCTATTGCATTGATAACCAAATTAATAAGCACCTGCTCAATCAAATTTTTATCCGCTTCGAGTTGCAATTTAGTATCCTTCAATACAATTTCCATTTCCACTTTCTTGCGCTCCAGACTTGGTTCCATCAGTTGATAAATCCCTTCCAGCAAATCCAGTACTTGAAATGTTGAAAGCCGTAACTCCTTGATTTTGTTAAAATTACGATAAATATCTGCAAAGCGTAAAAGCCCCAAGCTGCGCTTTTGAATCGTGTTAAGCCCTAATTCCACATCATTCAGTTGTTCTACAATCGGAGCGGGCAGCCCCTCGGTGTCGGGAAGACGCGCTTTAATCGTATCGGCGAGCGAGGCAATGGGACCCACGGAATTCATGATTTCGTGCGTCATCACGCGCAAGATTTTTTGCCAGGCTTGTGCTTCTGTTTCATCGAGCGCTTCATTTATATTTTGAAAAGCTAGAAGTGTAAAAGGCTGGTTATCTGTGACAAATTGCGCCAGAGACACCAAAACCTTGATTGGAATTTTTTTCTTATTAATCTGAATAATTTTGCCCTCTCCTGGTTTCAACAATTGTATTTCTTGGTACAATTCGGGCTCCCGCTTTTCCAACGCACTCAAACTTTTCAAATAAACAATGCCCAACATTTTGCGAAGCGACTCGTTCATCCACACCACATTTCCTTCATTATCAAACGATAAGATACCGGTGTCCACCAATTCTAACAAGTGCTGGAGGTACTGATATTGCGCCTCACGCTCGCGACTCAGCTGACGAAACACACGATTAATTTCATTAAAATGGCGATGCAACAAGCGATTTTGTAAAGGAATGCCTCGCTCCGGAAAATTGCGCGAAAAATCACGATACCGCACTGCCAGCGCAAACTCACCAACTTCACGCACCGCAAAACCAACAAATCGCGTAAACGCCGTGATTTGAAACAGCGTAATCAATATCAATATAAAAGCCCAAAACCAATCAGGGTGGTTTTCTGATAAAACGATAAAGTAAACAATGCCGAACAGCAATGCCAATATCACTGCCGTGCGCAGCAGAATGGTAAAGAAATAAATCGTGCGCAACGAACCAAGTCGGTCTGCTAATTGCTCCCAAATGACGCTTTGTGGACGGCTCACATTATAAGATTGCTGCTTGAAATAATTGGGTATCAATTTGAATGGTAAAATAAGCTGGTTTTAAGAATAAGTGTAATGACTGTGTTAGAATTTTTAGTAGTGGGTCAAATGGGTGAATACACTTACATAAATCTTCAAGATTTACAAAATTTAAAATAGCATATAAAAACCTGATTTACAATTGTTTAAATTCATGCATTTACGTCTTTTTATTTAGAATTATATCTCATATTTACTCAAACGCCGGTACAAAGCAGTACGCGTAATGCCTAATTCCTTGGCAGCTCTAGTAATGTTGCCACTGTGCTTTTCAATCACTTTCAAAATGGTTGTTTTTTCCACATCATCGAGGCGAAAAGAGTCATATACATCTTCCTGATTTACTGGATTTTCTATTGGTGAAAAAATTAAATCTTTCGATTGCAACACCTCCCCATCCATCATAATAACGGCTCGCTCAATGCAATACTGCAACTCCCGCACATTGCCAGGAAACGCGTACTCCCGTAATCGATGAATTGCTTTTTCGGCAAAAACAGGAATGGGCTTGCGGTACTTTTCGGCATACATGCTCGCAAAGTGATTGGCTAACAATTCAATATCGCCATTGCGCGCGCGCAGCGGCGGCAACGTAATTTCCACAGTGTTGATACGATAAATCAAATCTTTTCGAAATTGATTTTGCGCTGCCAATTCGTACAGAGGCGCATTGGTTGCACAAATCAAGCGAATGTCCAACGGAATGGGCTGATTGGTACCCAAACGAATCACCTGCCGATTTTGCAAAACCGTCAATAATTTTGCCTGTTGTGACAAAGTCAAATTGCCAATTTCATCCAAAAACAAAGTGCCGCCATTCGCCGCTTCAAACCGCCCTACCCGATCCTCGCGTGCATCGGTGAAGGCTCCTTTTTTATGTCCAAACAATTCACTTTCAAACAAAGATTCTGTCAAAGCACCTACATCCACCTGTTCGAAGGAGTGGTTGGCGCGCAAGGATTTTTTGTGAATTGCCTTGGCTACCAGCTCTTTACCCGTACCATTTTCTCCTAAAATCAAAACATTCGCATCCGTGGGAGCAATTTTTTCAATTTTGTGAAACACCGATTGCATTGCCTCCGAATTGCCCAGAATGCCAATATCCGAGCTGCCAGACTTTCGCTTGGATTGAGTTGCATTTTGCTTGTGCGACAAGGCTTCTTCCAGCGAAGCAATCAAACGGTCATTGCGCCAAGGTTTTACGATGAAATCCGCCGCGCCCTCCTTCAGGGAGCGCACCGCCAGATCAATGTCGCCATACGCCGTTATCATTACCACAGCGGCATCTTTTTGCCAATCCCTGATCTGTCGCATCCAGTACAAACCTTCATTGCCAGAGTTGAGCTTACTTTTGTAATTCATATCCAGCAAAATCAGATCGTACTGCTTGTCCGTCAGGCGGGTACGCAGTTGCTCCGGGTTGCGCTCGGTCTCCACCGATTTTGCCTCCGTTTTGAGCAGCAGCTGCACCGCGATCAGCACATCTGGATCGTCATCTACCACAAGGATGTTGGCACGATTTAATTGCATTCGCCCCTTTTTGCATATTGTTACAACTTAAAGATACAACACGCTTCAAATGGTTGCAATTTTTTTAGAAGAATAGTTACGTTGGTAATAGTAGGAGCGTTAAATGTGCCAATTTTGAATTGAATAACAGCTTTTTACAAAATTTTATTCCGCTTTTAAATTCGACGAACGTAAAATAAACTCATGTCTTTCCGAACTTTACAAAAGTGATAAAATTCTCAATCGACTGTTCTGAGATAGCCATAGCATAAATGACAGGAGCCATCCTGAAATGTTTGCTTTCCGCATGTTTTGAGATGGCTCCTAATTTCTATGCAGTATAGAGTGTCTTTTTTATTTACTGCCCACCGCCGCCGAGCACAAAGCCAAGCGTCAGCCCAATGCTACGAGTGCGCAGGTAAGTTTCGTCGTCAGCGCCACCGGTGTCGAGATCATCATCCAGTAAGTTGTTGATACCCAAGTCATACCGCAAATCCAATGCCAAAGCACCCAGATTCACGCCTAAACCAAAGGCAGCGCCCCAGTCTATGCGACGTTGATTATCCGTATCATCAAATTCGATATCTTGATCTTCCAGTTTTTCCTCACCTATTTCGGTGCTAATGTTGCCATTTAAAGCGTAGCTGATAAAAGGACCACCGTAGAAAAACAAACCAATGCCACTACCGTCGGTACTTCCTGCCTTTACTTTTGCTAAAACAGGCACTTCCAGATAGTTGTAGCGCAAATTGCGTTCTACTTCCTGCCCTGCAATTTGGGTATAAAGCGTTTTACCCCCTTTTTGCATCCAAATCAATTCTGGCTGAATGGAAAAAACATCGCTGATAGGCAATTCTGCAAATAAACCAGCCTGAAAACCATGAGTGGATTTCTCTTCAAAATCATCAATGTCGTCTTCAAAAGCTTCTTGTGATAAATTCGACAGGGTAGCACCCGCTTTCAATCCAATCTGTGCGGTTACTGAGCTTACAGTCAGCAAAAGCAGTGCGATCCATAAGAAAGTGATCTTTTTCATGTGTGAGTGGTTTTGTTTTCAAAAAATTTCTTGGTTAGAATTGGATAATTCCTTTAATTGGCTCTAACGGAAACCTTATTTTAAATGTTCAGTCTGCATCCTTAAAGAAAAAATGTATGAGAACTATCAAAGCACCTATTACGCTATTCCTGATTTTGCTATCATTTTGGCAATGCCAGCCAGATAAAAAGCCGGCGAACCCTGCCACGCAGCCCGCCGAAGAAGCGGCACCGGAAGCATTTTCATTAAACGGCAAACCGCTTTACCCGCTGCAAGAGGCGTCGAATACACAGCGTAGCCGAGATAGCCTCCTGACTTTGGCGCTGCGCAATTATCAGCTCGACTCTAGCCGCCTGGAAAATCTTATTTGGCTGGGACGTCGCCTGGCATATGTGACTCGCTACCGCGAAGCAATTGACCTATACACGCGAGGCATTCAAAAATTTCCGGATGAACCTCAATTGTACCGGCATCGAGGGCATCGCTACATTTCTACCCGCCAGTTTGACAAAGCCATTGCTGATTTTGAAAAAGCAGCTGCGCTGGCGAAAGATCGTCCGGTAGAAATTGAGCTTGACGGCATTCCAAATAAACTCAACAAGCCCTTGTCCTCTTTGCAGTTCAACATTTGGTACCATTGGGCATTGGCGTACTACCTGAAGGGCGATTTTGCGAAAGCGGCGCAGTTGTACGAAGAAAATATGAAGTATTCTACCAATCCTGATTTGCTGTGCGCTACGGCAGATTGGTTGTATATGACTTACCGGCGCCTGGGCGAGACTGATAAAGCGACAAAATTGCTGGAGTTGATTAAACCAGATATGGAAATCATTGAAAATCAGTCGTATTTAAATCGTTTACTGATGTACAAAAACTTGAAAAAACCGGAAGAACTCCTGCAATTGGATAGCCTGGATGCAGAGAACAAACTCAGTACAGTGACCCAGGGCTACGGCGTTGGCAATTATTATTTTTACAATGGCGATACTACCCTGGCAAAAAATATTTTTGAAAAAGTAATCAACACAGGCTATTGGTCGGCTTTTGGCTACGTTGCCGCAGAAGCAGATTTGATGCGCTTGCAATAATAAAAATTTTGTTTGCACACGCCGCTTAATGTTGGAATGCTGGAACACAGCGCCTGTAGGCATTCCAACATTTCTTATTTTTAAAATTCGAGATGACTCCCGCTTGTCAATATTTGCTTTGTTAAATTTATTTAGCTTTTATTATAAAAAAATACAACTTCCTTTCGTTTTCAAATAAATCAGCATAGATTTATTCCTAATTTGATGCTGGTACATCCGTACCTTCTATTGCACGGAAGTGTTGGATATTTTGTAATTTGCACCGCTCAATCAGAATTGCAAATACATACGTATTGCAATCTCAATAATATCATCGCCTGATTCCCAAAAACACAAATCATATGCAGCACAAAATTCTACTTATCTTTCTGTTGTTGCTTTGCAGCAATATTGTAGCTTCCGCACAAACCCCCGGCTTTTCCAAAGATTTTATGGCGGGCGAGGAAGCTTTACTCAAAAAAGAGTACAAAAAAGCCATTCGCTTGTTTGAAAAAGTGTTGGCAGTCAAGCCCGAACTCCATGCAGCAAGGCGCTACGTGGGCGTTTGCTATGAAATGATGGGCGACTATTCCAAAGCCTTGGAGCAATACCAGACCATTATCGAGCGGGATTCTATGTTTTCCCGAACGGTGTATTACCGCGCTGCCCAAGCCAGTCATAAAGCGGGGGAAACCGATCAAGCGCTGAAGTATTTTGGGCAATTTGAGCTCATGCTCGGCAGACCCATCGAGGATTTTAATGGTGTAACAGAGACGGAAATAGCCGAAGAGCCTGAAATGGTGGCAGAATTGGATCGGGCTATTCGTGCTTGTTTGATTACGATTGATTCGACCAATTTTCTGAATTTGGGGGAAGTAAAAAATCTTGGACCCAGCATCAATTCCCGTTACCACGATTATTTTCCTTTTATTTCCAACGACCAAAGCCTCATGTTTTTTACTTCCTTGAAAGAAGGACAAGACGAGGACTTGTATTACAGCATTTCTAGCAATGGCAGTTGGCGCGACGCAGTGCCGGTTGGAAAAAGTTTTAACACGCCCAATGACGAAGGCATGGCAACGTTTGTGCGCGACGGAAAAACGTTGTATTTCATTGGTTGTGATCGAGTTGCAGCAAAAAGCCCTTGCGACATTTGGGAAGCGCATCTCGATGGTTTTGATTTTAAAGACATCACTCCGATGAAAGGCAGCATCAATTCTGACTTTTGGGATTCGCAGGCTTGCATCAGTTGTGATGGCAGTACGATTTATTTTGCCAGCCGCCGCCCTGGTGGTTTGGGTGGGCAGGATATTTGGAAAAGCCACCGACTAAGCAATGGCAATTGGAGTGAACCGGAAAATATGGGTGCGCCGATCAATACGCCTGGCGAAGAAGAATCGCCTTTCATTGCAAATGATGGAGAAACGTTCTACTTTTCCTCCGATGGGCACACGGGTTTGGGCGATCAGGATATTTTTATGACGCGCATGGATCGGCGCGGTACCTGGAGTATACCGCTCAATCTGGGTTCTAAAATCAATTCCCCGCATCGAGAGTTGGGCTTCTTTTTGTCTGCTGACGGCAAAACCGGCTACTTCGCCAGCGATCGCCCCGATGGCTACGGCGGCATGGACATTTATAGTTTTGAGCTTGCCAAGGAATTGTACAGCGAGCCGATGACTTTTGTGGAGGGTTTTGTGATTGACTCTTTTCTGGAAAAACCGATCCAAACCACCATTCAAATCAAAGGGCGCGAGGATATTCAAACCGATGAAAACGGGCGTTTCTTCGTGTGTGTGCACGCGTACGAGCTGTTGCAAGTCGGCGTTCAAAAGCAATTATTTCATCCGTATCAAAATGATTTTGCCATTCCATTATGGAACAATAAAACTTTTTATAAAATTGAAATTCGCCTGCAACCCATTCAACTGCCGCCAGCTTTGGCGCTCAAGGTGGGCATGCCCAAAGATACGGTTGATACTCCAGAGCCTACCAGAAAGCCCAAAAGGCATGATTATGTGCAAACCATCTTTTTTGAATTTGATAAATCGCTGATGTCGAATAATGAAATCAATAGCCTCAATGGTTTTTTGCAGCGTTTAAAAAATAAAAACATTCAAAGAGTTGAAATCATTGGCTTTTCGGATGATGTAGGCACAGATATGTACAACCTTAAATTGTCGGAAGAACGCGCCAAGCATATCGCACTTTATCTGAAAGAAAGTGGAATTTTGGTAGATCGAATTTACATCGAGGGCAAAGGTGAAATCAAAGATGATAAACCTAAAAACCTGAACCGAAAAGTGGATATTAAAGTAACTATATTAGAATAATGTGATTTTTTATAACAAAAGCCCTGACGAATTTATACCAATTTCCTGAATGAATGCCGATGGAAACTTGGTATTACCGACTCGACAGGGCTTTATCATTTTTATAAAAATACGATCATCGCAATCTATTGATAACGAAAGG
>CAZFBN010000147.1:0-14170 GCA_964517145.1 uncultured Saprospiraceae bacterium | reverse complement strand
ATTACTTTTTGATCTAATTCAAATGTATGCGCACGCTTTTTCAAAACATCAAAACCCTCGTTCAAGCTGAAACGACGCCGCGCTCGGCAGTGAAAGGGGCAGCCATGGCGCACTTGCCAACGATCGACCATGCTTTTTTGCTGATTGAAAAGGGAACAATCCACAGCTTTGGAGCGATGAAAGATTGCCCAACGCAAGCCGATAAAATCGTGGATGTATCGGGCAAAATGATTTTTCCGTGTTGGTGCGATTCGCACACGCACCTGGTGTTTGCCAAAAGTCGGGAAGAGGAATTTGTGGATCGCATCAAAGGAATGACTTATGAGGAAATCGCGCAGCGTGGTGGCGGCATTTTAAACTCCGCGCGGCGCTTGCGCGAAACGCCGGAAGAAATCTTATTAGAACAAGCGTTTGAACGATTGCTGGAAATTCAACGCTACGGCACGGGCGCGGTCGAAATTAAAAGTGGCTACGGTTTGAGCGTAGAAAGTGAATTGAAAATGCTACGCGTGATTCGTCGCTTGCGCGAATTGTCGAATTTGACCATCAAAGCAACTTTTTTGGGGGCGCATGCTTTGCCGTTGGAATTTAAAAATAACAGGCAAGGATATATTGATCTGATTATCAATGAAATGCTACCTGAAATTGCCAAAGAAAATTTGGCGGATTACCTGGATGTTTTTTGTGAAAAAAATTTTTTTACCCTCGCAGAAACGGAAACCCTCGTCGAAGCAGGTTTGCGATTTGGTTTAAAACCTAAAATCCACACCAATCAATTCAATTCGCTGGGCTGCATTGAAATGTGCGTTGAACATCAAGCAGTCTCGGTGGATCATTTGGAGGTATTGAGTGCGGAAGAAATTGCTGTTTTGCTAACTGGCGACACTATGCCAACCCTGCTGCCCAGCGCGCCATTTTTTTTGAGTGACCACTACCCGCCGGCTCGTCGCATGCTGGACGCAGGTTTGCCGCTGGCACTAGCAACAGATTTTAATCCGGGTTCTTCCCCGTCCGGGCGAATGCCGTTTGTGCTGTCATTGGCTTGCATTCAGCTAAAAATGACGCCCGAAGAAGCCATTAACGCTGCAACGATCAATGGTGCCCGCGCGATGGAGTTGGAACAAACACATGGCAGTATTGCCGTTGGCAAAGTGGCTAACTTTTTCATTACCAAGCCAATACCTTCTATTGCATATTTACCTTATGCGTTTGGCAGTGATGTGATTGAACAAGTGTATATACAAGGAAAGCCGATTTGAAAATATTAAAAAACCGAAAGTTGTAATTTTCCGCAACAATTTGACGTTGATAACCCGTGGCGCATATTGGCACAAGCATCTCCCATGTGCTGGGGGGTTACTATTTTTGTTGCGCCTATTGGAAAAAGTGTCGTTGCATTCGCAGCCAAAAAATACATCTTATTAAAAATAAATCCCTTACGGTAAAATAATATAAAATTTAATTGTGATTTGTACCCAAAAACCAAATCATTGAACCAATAACAACATCTATTTCTAAAACTCTTGAACCTTCTATAATCATTAAGGAACATGGTGAAATACATTATCCCAATTGCCTTGCTCGTTTTGGTGGTCAGCCAACTGCAAGCGCAGCGCCCAGCGAGTGTTGTCGCGAATGGTTCGCTTGGAAAACCCAGCACTGCGCGGCAGAAAGCGCCTTGTGGCGATGCGGGTACCATCCGTTTTAGCGGCATTGTGCGTGGACAAAGCAACGACGTTACACTGGATACCATTTATCTTTGTTTTGGTGATGAAACCGATATTACCCACAATCGCGATGCGGTATTTTCCGGTGACCCCGACCCAGCTACGCCGGCAGGCGTGGGGTATGGTTTTTACAATTGCCAACCTACGGTGGATGGTCCGGATGCTGCGACCATTGCAACCGATTCTTGCCAGGTGAGTACGCCACCGGTGCCACAAGGTCCTTATTACATTGCAGCGGGCGATAACCTTCAAGGGGACCTCGTGCTGAGAAATGACGGCTATTTGCAAGAAAATTTCAACAATGATTTGCCGGGTTTGTGGTGGTTTGCACCAATTACATATGACCGTTTGAATAATGGTCAAGCCAATTATGAATCAACTGGCGGCGGTCCCGTGGGTCCATGTGTGAGCGTGCGCGTAGATCAGGCTTTTGCAGTGGTGTATTTGAATGCCATTGAAGCCACCGATGTGAATACCAATGTAGGCGCTTCTGGCTGTTCAGGTTCGTTTAGAATTCGCGGCGGTTTGCCAGAATTTGATACCAATACACCTTACACGGTGGATATTTCGCTGGACAGTGATCCTACCATCAAAGGGCGCATTGACAATGTACCTCGAAACGATAGTTTGGTGCAATTCTTTGTACCACAGGCTGGTACATATACCATTACAATTGAAGATGGGAAAAGCTGTGGCGCTAGTTTTCAGGTGGATATGGCAGGCTGTTCGGCAGTCACTTTTACCCTGCCAGCGGTGAGTGCTTTGCCAGGAGATAATATTTGTGTAAATGTCACCGTACAAAATTTTGACAGCATTGGTTCCATGCAATTTTCTATGAAATGGGATCCTGAAGTGGTGCGTTTTGCAAGCGTCGGGGGCTTCAATCCGGCATTAACAGGCTTGGGAACCAGCAATTTCAATGTCAACTCTGGCGAGGGCAATCTGACCGTATCTTGGTTTAATACTGACCCGGCAGGTGTAAGTTTGCCCGATTCAAGTGACATTTTTGAAATCTGTTTTAATGTAATAGGCGTGTTAGGAGAAGATAGCCCGCTTCAATTTACCAATACACCAACCCCACAGGAGATCGGCAAAGTAAGTCCAGGTGGTATCGAACAGCTTGGATTTATTGGACGTAACGGCATTATTTCTTTGACAACGGATGTCATTATTCCTTTGGTAGAAAGCGACAGCGTCAGCTGTCCGAATTCCACAGATGGAGCGTTTACGGTTTCTTTCTTTGGAGGGCGACCGCCTTATTCGATGCAATATCGAGCACTAAATCCGCCGGGTACTTTTGGCGCACCTGTTTCGATTCCTTCCAGTGGAATGACTGTTACAATTGATAATCTAGCAGCTGGTGATTATGAAATTGTTGTAACTGATAGCGATACGCCGGTAAATATTACGACTGATACGATTCGCATCGAGCAGGGTCCACAATTGGGCGTCAGTTTGGTGCCAGCACAACCGACCTGCTTTGGCGATAGCACCGGCGCGGTTCGGGCTGTGGTGATTTTGGATGGGGTAGAACAAGCGAATCCCGAAAGTCGATTTATATTTACCTGGAATCGTCCGGTAACTGGGAATGTCTCTACGCTGAATTCTATTCCTTTTGGAAACTATGCTGTAACGGTAACAGATGCCAATGGCTGTTTTGAAAGCGCGAGTTTGACTTTGTCGCAGCCGCCGCGCATCACCGTCACGCCAACCATCATCAATGCCACTTGTACGGGCGCTGCCAATGGTTCGATCGATTTAGCAGTGACGGGCGGCATTCCTCCTTACACCTTGCGCTGGAGCGATGATACAACAGCGAATGTTGTCAACCGTCCAAACTTAAATCCGGGCGCTTACCGCATTACCATTACCGATCAGAATAGTTGCAGCCGTGAATTTGGTCCTTATAATGTTGGAGCAATTAAGACGCTTTCGATACAACTGGATTCTTCTTCGAATATTACTTGTAATGGTGCAAATGATGGAGTGATACAGGTAACTGGCTTAACGGCTGGTCCTGGTGAAGCACTGCCTTATACATTTACCTGGCAAGGACCCGGCTCGCTAAATCCAACGAATACACTGAATACCAGTGCGCTTACTAACATTGGCACAGGCACTTATATTTTGACAATGTCCGACAGTGATCCGCAAAATTGCCAAGTCATTGATACTTTTACCATTACAGAACCGGATTCCTTATTGATTACTTTAGCAAACCAACAAAACGAGACCTGCGGCACGGGTAACGATGGAGCAGCGACGATTGCAGTGACAGGCGGTACGCTGCCTTACACGTATGCTTGGACGGGTGGTCAGAATGATTCTACCGCTACGAATTTGTCCGCCGGGCAGTATGTGGTTACCGTCATCGATGCCAATAATTGCTTGGATTCTCTAAGCGTTACGATTACCGCACCCACGCCGCCATCCATCGCACCCATCGCGCCAGATACGGTGAGTTGTACCAATAGCACCGATGGTACACTGACCGCATCAGCAACGCCTGTGCCGAATACAACTATCACCGGCTACCGCTGGAGTAATGGACAAACAACCCAGCGGATCGACGGATTGTCACCTGGAATTTATACGGTGAGCGTTACTGCTAGCGATGGCTGTGTCAATGTGGATTCTGCAATTGTGGTGCCGCCGCCGCCGGTTGTCATTGATAGCATTGTGGCAACGATGCCAACTTGTGCTGGTTTTGACAATGGTCGCCTGACTGTTTTTGCCAGTGGAGGCACCGCTCCTTATCGGTACGATTGGGATAACGGTTCGCTGACTGCCAATGTGCGCGGGCAATTGCGTGCAGGTAGCTACGTTGTCACTGTTGTAGATGCCAATAATTGCGCACCAGCCATTGACACTGGATTTGTGGTGGATCCCCCAACGATTAACATTACTTTTAGTGATATAGAAGGCGTGAGCTGTTTTGAAAATACTTGCGACGGTAGCGCCACGGCAACGGCGGTTTATAGCAACGGTGACAACGGTACGTTTACTTTCGCCTGGCAATCCAATGAAACAGAAACAGGCGTGAGTAGCTCTACTGCGATACAATTGTGCGCGGGCGACCAGGTAGTCGTAGCAACGGACGCCAATAATTGCTTTAGCATTGATACCGTTAATGTACCAAGCCCTCCAGCAATTACGGTGCAATTAGACGTAGAACCCGTCAGTTGTAATGGTTTATCCGATGGTAGCATTGCATTGAATCCGAGCGGCGGCGTGCCTCCTTTCACTTTCCAATGGATAGAAAATGGAGACACGAACAACACAATTGACAATTTGATAGCGGGCATTTACAACGCCATTATCACAGATAGCAACGGCTGTACTAAAACCCAAATTGTTGAATTGGACGAGCCGGCTGCGCTTCAGCTTTCACTGGACTTAAACAGCACAACGTCTTCGGTGAGTTGTAGCGGCGACAATGACGGTCGCATTACCGTCACGTACAATAGCAATGATTCGATCAACCCGATTGGACCGACGCCTTACACCTGGTCAAATAATGTAGCGGATGCAGCTTCTTCAACTGCCCTGAACCTTGCGCCAGGCACGTATTCCGTGACGCTCACCGACGTTAAAGGCTGTACAGATACTTTATCCTATACTATTTTAGAACCACAACCGATTGTTGCCGTCATTCCGCCGCCTGCATCGCCTTTGTGTTTTGGCGAATCCACTATTTTAATGATTGACACAGTTTACGGCGGTACAGGTATGTCGATTTTTGATTATACGTATCAAATCAATGGCAATGGTTTGCGTTTCACCCCCGATCAACCAGCTACGGTTTTTGCGGGCATCCAAGTGATAACGATTGAAGACCCTGCCGGGTGCGCTTACTCAGATACTTTGGAAATTACTCAACCTGATGAAATCCAAGTAGTGTTCGATCCGGCTGAAGTAGAAGTAGAATTAGGCGACTCCATTACGTTGGAACCGATTATCAATTCCTCTTTGCCACTGGCTTCCTACGCATGGACGCCAGCCGATTCGCTGTCGAGTGCCACTATCGAAAATCCAATGGCGAGTCCAACTCGCAACACCACTTATACCTTGACAATTGTAGATGAAAATGGTTGTACGGCTACCGCTTCGTTGCTGGTGGATGTGGATTACAATCGAAATGTGTATATTCCAAATGTGTTCTCTCCCAATGGCGATGGACCCAACGACGAATTCCGCATCTTTACCTGCAATGGCGTTACCAATATTGAAACCGTTGCTGTGTTTGATCGATGGGGCAATCAGGTCTATACTGCCAATAACTTAGCGCCTGCGTGTTCGGGGATCAAGCTTTGGGACGGCCGCTTTGACGGTAAAATGGCAAATCCAGGAGTTTATGTTTATGTCATAGAAATTGCATTTCTTGATGATGTCATTTTGACTTACCGCGGTGATATTACATTGTTAAGATAAAAAATTACTTTTTTTGTTATAAAATATAAAGCCGGATTGCGTGTAATGTGCAATTCGGCTTTTTTTATAATAAGTAACATTATTAGATTAACGTGAATGATGGATAGAATTGATCGTATCATATTGATAGTCAAACAATAAAAATATTTTTAGACAATTTTTCAAATAACTGCTCAAACCGCGACGCTTTTTTTTAAAACCATCTTAGCTATCATAGATTACTTTAGCACCTAAAGGTATCTTAAGGTGTCTTTATGTGTCTAAGGGGTTAAAAACCAACGATTTAGTGCAGTTGAATCCAATCATTCACGTTAAAATGGAAAGTTGTTGTAAAATTTTAGACTCACAGCAACTTTTTATGATTACATTTTACGAATGCCTTTGAATTCAGAAGCAGTTTTCCAATCTGGAAAAGTGGATTCATTCGCCAACTTCAAGCCAATGTTGTAAAATAGCGCAGCATCCTGCGTCATGCCGCCCAACTCCCAAGTGCCCGAAGTGTATTCGTCGGAAGGCTGGTGGTAGCGGTTGATGGTGTAATCGTCGGCTTTTTGCTTGCCATATTCCTTACCCTTCTCCAAGTGATCGTACCTGCCGCTGGCATAAAGTGCTGGTATTCCGACCTTTGCAAAATTAAAATGATCTGAACGGAAGTAAAATCCTTTCTCTGGTTCTTGTTCTGCTTGAATGTAGCGCCCCTGCTTTTCGGCTTCCGCTTTGGCATAATCCTCCAAATCCGATTGCCCAAAACCAACAATGGTCAGGTCTTTCATGCGTCCGTTGGGATTCAACGCATCCATGTTAATATTGGCAACCGTTTTATTGATGGGAAAAATCGGATTTGCCGCATAATATTCTGACCCAAGTAAACCTTGCTCTTCTGCGGTGACAAACAAAAAGACAATAGAGCGCTTAGGTTTTTCCTGCAATTTTGTAAAAGCCTGTGCAATAGCAAGTTGTGCTGCCGTACCGCTGGCATTGTCCACTGCGCCGTTGTAAATCGAATCGCCTTCAATCGGTGCGCCCACGCCCAGGTGATCCCAGTGGGTAGAGTAAATGATGGTTTCGTCCGGGCGCTCCGTGCCACGCAGCATGGCGACCACATTTTTAGAGGTGGATTTTTTAAAAGTATTTTTCAAACCAGTCGTCGCCGTCAAGCCGAGCGGAATGGGTTTAAAATCTTTTTGTTTCGCTTTTTCAAACAATTCATCGCCTTGCACATTGGCAGCTTTGAACAACTGCGCGGCTGCAGTTAGCGTCATCCAACCTTGAATGGCGCAATAATCAGCGCCGTTGTTTTGTGATTGCAAGTTCAGCCGTGGCGTCAACGAACCTTGTGGCACCAACCAAGGATACCCGGCAGCTCTGGTCTCGTGGATGATCAAAATGCCCAAAGCACCTTGTCGAGCGGCTTCTTCATATTTATAAGTCCAGCGACCAAAGTAAGTCATGGTTTCGCCTTTGAACAGCGTGGTATCGCCGCCGCCAAAATCAGGGTCGTTTACCAAAACAACGGCAATTTTACCTTTCATATCCGTGCCTGCAAAATCATTCCAGCCAATTTCAGGAGCCACCACGCCATAGCCACAAAATACCAGCGGCGCGTCTTCAACCTTGATATCCGCCTGCTCACGCTGGGTGTAAAGGACATAATCATCGCGCAATTTTAAATTAAAACTTCCATTTTTACCGCCTTTTATTTGCATCGTAGAATCGGGAATTGGCGTGATTTCTACCAAGGGAACTTCCTGAAAATAGCTGCCGTTATTACCTGGCTCCAGCCCCAGTTTTTTCAATTCGCTTTCTAGGTAAGCTATGGTTTTATCCTCACCTGCTGTGAAAGGTTTCCGACCCAAAAAATCATCAGAAGCCAATATTTTCAAATGTTGATCGACGACTGTCGAGTCAATTACACTTGCGCCCGCAGCTCCGTAAGCCGCGTCTTTGGGGTCATTGTTGCAACTAAAAAAAGCAACCATGCTAACTAGCAAAAATAGCCCTGGAATCGTATGTTTCATCTTTTTATGTTTGATTTTAAAAATGTAAATGTAAGGTTGTGAAGATAAAGAATTCACGAAATATTTGGCTAAAAATTCAAAAGCCCAGATGCGAAGGCACCCAGGCTTTTGATTATTTTTCAAAACTCAATTTTCAAATCTCGAATTTCAAATTTAATCTACGGTTTGATCTCTCTGCCATTGCGATCGAGTAAAATTGCTTTGCCCAAGCCTGCCTGATTGACCAATTCCAGCTGCGTTTTGCCGTCGCCGGTAATCATATAAACCAGTTTGCCAGAATCAATAAACTTACTGATCGTCTGTTTTGCTTGTGGCAATGTCATTTCGGTGAGTGTTTTTTCCTGCTTTTTCAAGTAATCCAGCGGCAAATTGTACGTACTGATATTTTGTAAAATACCCATTTTATCGCCCAATGTTTCATATGCGCGAGCGTTGCTACGCAGCAGCGAACTCTTGGTTTTGTCCAAATCTTCCTGCGAAAAATCCTTGTCGTAGCCGTCAATAATTTCTTTGAACAACTCGATAGATTCTTTGGTCACATTGGAACGCACGCTGGAAGAAGCCATGAAGAAGCCATTGTTGATGCGGCGTACAAAGTTAGAATTGGCGCCATAGGTATAGCCTTTCTCTTCGCGGAGCTTTTGGAACAAGCGAGAAGACGTGCCTGCACCGAGGCGTTCATTGACAACGCTTGCCGCAAAAAACTCAGGGTCGCCACCTTTCATTGCCGGCGCGCCGATCATAATCACCGACTGCTTGGAGTCAGGGATGTCCACAAAATAAGCTTGTGGTTTAGCAGCAGTCTGTACAGCAGGCAATTCGGGGAGTTTCACGGTTTTCTTTTGCCACTTGGTTTCCAGCGTCATTAAGGCTTTTATGGTTCGATCTTTGGAGACAGCGCCTGTGAGGTGATAGGAAGCCAGGGTTGGTGTCAGATTTTTATCATAATAATTTTTCAAATCCTCCAGCGTAATATTTTGCACAGTTGCTAGAGTTCCGATGGGTAGATTTGACAAAATATTATTTTCGCCGTAAATGGTTTTCAAAAAAGCACGCTGTGTAACAGTAGCTGGCTGAGCGCCCTGCTGCTGAATCTGATTGACAACGCGTTGCTTCAATCGTTCAAATTCTTTGGCATCCCAACGTGGTTCCAGCAACATTTCATCCAGCAATGCCATCACTTTTTCATAATTGCGTGTAAGGCAGCTACCATTGATGGTGATGTATTCAGAAGCCGCGGAAATATTGATGTTTGCGCCCAATTGCCCCAAGGCATCCTGCAATTCTTCGGGTGTTTTATTTTTGGTGCCTTCCTGCATCACCAGCGCCATGAGGTTGGCAACGCCTACTTTCTGAGGATCATCGAGCCACATGCCACCCTTGATGCGCAAACTGAATTCAACCAGCGGCAGTTCATTATTTTCAATGCCGTACACCGCCATTTCATTCTTGGTTTTTGCCGTCCAGATTTGTGGTTCTTTCACGAGCGGCGATGCGCCTAGCGCTGGCGCTTTGCTGCGGTCGAGTTTAGAAGGCGTTTTCACAAAATCACCCTCTTTTTCTTCCATGGGCGCCGCCTCAGCACCTTGTACAATGGGTTCTTCCACAACTTCGGCTACTTTTGAGCCTTCTACCGCCAGTTCTGGCTTGCCTTTTGGTACAAAGCTGGTCAACACATAAGGCTTACCTTTAATGTATTTTTCATAAACCCGCATTACATCTGCTTTCGTCACGGCTTGAATTTTTTTAATTTCTTCGGCAAGCGCTTGTGGTCCACCACTAAATTCGTTGGCTTGCGCCAACTGGAAGGATTTATCCAATACGCTGGAAATGCCGTCGTAAAAACCTTTTTCCAAGCTAGCTTTGATGCGCTCCATGTCTTTGTCGTCAACGCCATTTTTCTCAAAATTGGCGAAAGCCGCAAAAACACTGCTATAAACGCTATCCAAATCCACGTTGGCATTAGCGCGAACCGCTACGCGAAACATGCCGGCGAGCTCGGACGAAAGCTGAAACGCATTGGGCTGTGGCGCTAGTTTTTTATTTTCCACCAACTCTTTGTACAAAGGTGCTCGCTTACCCTGTGCCAGCAACGACCCCAGATATTGCAGGGCATAATCGTCAGGATTACCCTCTTCCACGCTGGGCCACACCAGGTTGAGTTCTGCCAATTGTGCAAAATTATCTTCGTGCATCAGCCTTACTGTTTCGGTCAGTTTTCCAGGTTGTGGCTTGATGGGCTCCACCTCTGGGCGGGTTGGGATTTCTGCAAAATATTTATCCACCAGTTTTTTAATTTCTGCAAAATCAATATCACCAGCGATCACCATCGTGGCGTTATTCGGACCATACCATTTATTATAAAATTCTTTCACATCATCAATGGTAGCAGCCTGCAAATCTTCCAAGCTACCGATCACCTGCCAGTTGTAAGGATGTTCTGTTGGATAGATCGCTTTGCTTATCACATAGTTGGTATGACCGTAAGGTACGTTGTCCACGCGTTGGCGCTTTTCGTTCTTCACCACTTGCTTTTCATTTTCCAGCACAGGCGTCGTTACAGTGTTAATCATAAAGCCCATGCGGTCGCTTTCCATCCAAAGAATACGTTCGAGGGCATCTTTTGGTACCACTTCGTAATAAATGGTACCATCCTGCCAGGTGCCGCCGTTAAAATCGCCGCCGAGTTCTTCAATCGTTTTGAAAAAGTTGCCTTTTCCAACATTTTCAGAATTCTGGAATAACATGTGCTCAAAAAAATGTGCAAATCCTGTTCTGCCAACCTTTTCACGGTTAGAACCTACATTGAACAAAATCGCCACTGCCACGATGGGGTCGGACGCATCCTTGTGCAAAATCACATCCAAGCCATTGGGCAACGTGTACTTTTCATAATCAATTTTTAGATCGCCGGAAGCCGGTTTCGTTTTCGATTGGGCTATCGCGGGTGTTGAAGTAGCAATTAAAAACAATGCCAACATTGCATACAGCAATCGTTTCATAGATTTATAGTTTTAATTATTAATATCGAACGACCTCATTAGGAAGTGAATGGATAAATGACGCATTGAATAAAGAGGCGCATTTATCTACTTTGTATTCCCAACCAAGCCGAAAAAAAAAGACAAATTATAATGCGTTTCCGAAGGTCGGAAAATTGCTTTGAATCCTGTCGGAAACTCGACAGAAACCGCGATTTCGTCTATTCAAGTGTGTATTTGTAAGATAAAGCTGTGGTTAGAAAAGTTGCACCAATAGGATACAACTCTTGGAATAAAATGAAAGGAATTTACTTTTTATTATATAATGACTGAGTCAAAATGAATGAAAGTGAGTTTTTTATTTAAAAAATGACCCATTCTGACTCAGTCGCCTTTTAATTTAAACACTCCGCTTGGCATCAAATGCTTCCAAATAATCGCCGATGCGCCGCAGGAAAGAGCCGCCTAGCGCGCCATCCACCACGCGATGATCGTAGGACAGCGACAGGAACATCATGTGCCGCACGGCAATCAAATCGCCATATTCCGTCTCAATCACTGCCGGTTTTTTGCGAATAGCGCCAGTGGCTAAAATCGCTACTTGCGGCTGATTGATAATCGGCGTACCCATCACATTGCCAAAGGTGCCCACATTCGTAAGCGTGAAAGTACCGTCCTGAATCTCTTCAGGCTTGAGTTTATTCTGGCGGGCACGACCAGCTAAGTCATTGACGGCTTTGGTTAAACCTGCAAGATTCAACAAATCGGCATTTTTAATCACCGGCACAATCAAATTGCCTGAAGGCAGCGCCGTCGCCATGCCAATGTTGATATATTTTTTTCTAATAATTTGATTGCCCTCCACCGAGATATTCACCATTGGAAAATCCTGAATTGCTTTGACCACAGCTTCCACAAAAATCGGCGTGAACGTAATCTTTTCGTTGTACCGTTTTTCAAATGCTCCTTTCACCCGCTCGCGCCATTGCACCAGATTGGTTACATCCACCTCCACAAACGACGTGACATGCGGCGATGTCTGCTTCGACATCACCATATGGTCGGCGATGAGGCGGCGCATGCGATCCATTTCGATGATTTCTACATTTTCAGTAGCTGACGAGGCGCTAGAACGCTGGAGTAGGGAGGTTTCGGGCTGCGAACTGCCGACTTCTACTTTTCGGCTTCCAATTTCTGATGTCCGACTTCCGGTGTCTGACTTTCGATTTTCTACATAACTTAAAATATCTTTTTTCGTAACTCTGCCTTGTAAGCCAGTGCCTTCCACCTGTTCTAATTCAGCCAGGCTGATATTTTCTTCTTTTGCAATATTTTTAACAAGCGGCGAGTAAAAACGCTGTGCATTGCTAAATGCTTCGCCAACGCTTGCTTCGGTTAATTCTGGCTGGGGAGCAGGCACTTCCTGGCGATTCGACTGACCATTGCCATTGGAAAAGGTGCCATTTGCCGGCGCTTTTTCGATGCTGGGAGTAGGTTTTGCTTCGGCGGATTCTCCCTCGGTAGCAATCACAGCAATCACTTTGCCGATAGCCACCACGTCGTTTTCCTGAAATTTGATGTCAGAAATAACACCACTCACCGGTGAGGGGACTTCAGAATCCACTTTGTCCGTCGCAATTTCCAGAATAGTTTCGTCGGCTTCCACCGAATCGCCTACTTTTTTTGCCCACCGCAAAATGGTGGCTTCCATAATACTTTCGCCCATTTTGGGCATCACCAATTCGACAAGCGCCATAGCTATTTTTTTAATGTGCTGATTTGCAATGTACCCATTTGGTTTTCACAAAAGTAGCGCATTACAAAGCACGGTTTGATTTTTAAATCTGGTTAGGTACAAAATTGTTTACAAAATAATAGTGCAAAGGTAAGCGAAAATTCGCGCGTTGACAAACGAAAATTTGGCGGCATTCAGGAAATGTCTGCTTCAAAGCAAGGGTTGAACCCTTTTTTGATGAATATTGATTTATTTTTTTAATTAGGTAAACAAGCATATTTAAGCATACTAAAAATTTAGACGATCAGCGCCAATCCCACATCACAATGTCCCACGCCTCTCCGTCGGGTGCTACAAAATCATGAATCACTTCAAACCCCACTCGCCTATGTGCACGCAGGGAGCGTTGGTTGCGCTTGGAGATTTCCGTAATGGCAAAATTATATTTATTTTTTAAATAATGTTTATACGCTTGATAACATTGATCGAATACCCCTTGCCCGCGGTGTGACGCAGCGACGCAGGCTTGCCCGACAACAATGTAACGATAGGATTGCAATTGCCGCCCCTGGTACGTCAAGTTGTCAAATACATCGAACATAGGAATTAAAATCGGAATGTCATCGCGCAAATCTTTCGTCATTGCCAGCAGGTAGCCCACCACCTGGTCATCTTCTTTTGCAACAATCGCATTTTCAAGGTCGTTCATTTTTTTCAGGGTAACAAAATCGTGTTCCACCGTCAGAAAACCTTGCTCAAGCGCCGTTTCCATACTAATGTTTTTAGCTAAATTTTGCTGTTGCAATACCAGAATTTGCTGCAATTCCTCATCGCTACGCGCAGGGACGAAAGTGAGCATCAGCTTCTTTGTTAAAATTAATATTGTTTAAAATAAAATGTAACTCGCCACAAAGCTACTTTCCAAGTGAAAAAAGCACAAAAATCCAAAGAATTCCTATGTGGCTTATGGAAAGGCAAAATTTAAAAAAAATTTGTTATAAAGTAATAAAATAGCCGTTTCATTATAAAACATGCCACAAAAAATGGTCGTAATGAAAATAATAGGTTGTGGCAAGCTTTTAACAATTTAAAATTTGACATTTTTTCGAACAATGCTATTGCATCTTATAAGAATACATCGTATTTTAGAGTTTATTTACACCAAAAAATTGGAAGAGAATAGAAGGGGTAAGTAAAGTATTGTAAATCAATGGATAAGCGGTAATAGCTCAGTTGGTAGAGCACTAGCTTCCCAAGCTATTCATATTGATTTTTAAA
>CAZFBN010000146.1:0-14218 GCA_964517145.1 uncultured Saprospiraceae bacterium | reverse complement strand
AAATTTTTTTGTAGTAAGTGAAAATAAAAAGTATTTTTGCAGCCAGTAAGCACGTTTAGAACAGAATTACATCAAAATTCCTCCAATCGTGCCTGAGAAGAACACTAGATTGTAGAGACCTTGCTCAAACCTAGATCGCTACCCGGGTGATAATGTATGCCGGGTACAGCCAATAGCAAATCATATCAAAGAGCCTTGATTGAATGATCTCATGTTGTATGACCTGAGAAAAATCACTATGGAACTAATTTTCCGAATATAATCCCCTATGACTATGACAGTTAAACGTACTATCATTTTTATGCTTCTGTTGACGGTCACCGTTGCTGGATGGGCACAAAAGACAAGCAAAAATAACAGCAGCAAAGACAAGGTTAAAAAGGAGAAAACTTCTACTGCAAAACCTGAAGAATCAACAGCTTACAAAGCTACTCCTAACAATATGTGGGAGGTGGGCGTGCATGGTGGTTATTTGTTTACAGCCAGTGACGTGGCGACTAAGAGCGGCTACGGTGCAGGTTTGCATTTGCGTAAATCGCTGGATTACATTTTTTCGCTTCGTGGAGAAGCATTGTATGGCAACAACAGTGGCACGGCGTATGATTCCTTACGGAATTACGAAAACAACTGGGTGTCCGGCACTGTTTTTGGCTTATTTAATTTGAATAGCTTGCGTTGGAACAAGCCCTACCGCTCCATAGCCTTGTACCTGGGGGCTGGTGCAGGCGCTAACTATTTTGAGACACAATTTTCCCGACCCGATTCTTTGGATCGTAAAATATTCCTTACCAAGACGATTCCACGGGAAATTACGCCTCATGTAGCGGTTGCAGCGGGCATTTCTTTTCGGGTAGGCAAACGATTCAATATAGGATTGGATCATCAGGTGACCTTCCCGCTTGGTACCCGGGGTGATCTGGTAGATGGTTTGGATCGTGATGAAAAAGGAGAGCGCACTGGTTTTGGCGATATGGTGCAATATGCCAACTTGCGTTTGAACTTTAATATTGGGAGCGCTTCTAAAAACTCTGAACCTTTGTATTGGATCAATCCTTTGGATGTTGTACTGAAGGACGTATCGGATATGAAGAAAAACCAAGACATGGCGATGAAGGATTCGGATGCGGATGGTGTCATTGATGCAATTGACCAAGAGCCGAATACGCCGCCCGATGTAGAAGTGGATACCAAAGGACGTGTATTGGATAGCGACCGGGACGGGGTGCCTAACTATAAAGACAAAGAACCTTACAATCCGCCACGGAGTGGAGAAGTGGTTAGCAGCGAAGGCATCATTGAAGTGTATAATCCGGATGAGCGTACCACTGGTGCAGGTGCTCCAGGAGTGGGTGGTGGCGTCACTGAAGATCGTGTGCGCGCTATTGTAAAAGAGGAGTTACAAAAATACAATTTGAATGAAAGCGCGGAAGGGGTAGCCGATTGGTTTTTGCCAATGATTCACTTTGGCACTAGTAGCTATGCTATTAAATACTCTGACTACGGCACACTGTCAGGTATTGCTCGCATGTTGAAAGGCAATCCCAAATTGCGTTTGGTGGTTACGGGCTTTACAGATCAGACTGGACCGCAGGAAACCAATGCTATGCTTTCTTACCAACGTGCAAAGTCTGTCATTGATCATTTTGTAACGAATCACGGCATCAGCGCGGATCGTTTAGTTTTGCAATACAAAGGACAAGAGGAAGCACTTGTGCCTGCGTCTGCCAGCTACATGAATCGTCGGGTAGAGTTTCGGGTAGCCAGCGCCGAAGATGTAGGAATGGATGCTCCATCGGGTGCAGATGGCAAGAAAAAAGATGGGTATTAATGAAAAGATAAAATAATTTGATGGAGCAGCAAGAGCGATTTCAACAAGGATTGAAGTCGCTCTTGCTGTTTAGTTTAAAAGGTTACTTTTTTAGCAACTGCTGAATACTAGTCACCATTTCCGGCACAGCAACCGCAGCAGCCGACAAAGAGGCAAACGCTGCAACCTGCGGATAAGTGCCAATTTTTTTATGCTGTTCCCAATCTTCCCGCGCCATTTCCAAGGCTACTGCCGAATCAGCGATGGTTTTAATGCCCATGGCAATCGGGAGAATCGGATGGTTTTCAGCGCGGTGTTTGCTACCGGCTTTTGCCAGCCAGGCAGTTAAAGCATAATTAATCAGGTTGACCGCAATTTCCGGCACATGCACCTTGTTATTCGTCATGTCTTCCACTTTATCCGCAACAGCGCTTACAACCGAAGGTTTGGCTTGTTTGAGAATGTTTTGTTGATACATGGAAACAAGATGTCCGGCAATGGCGCCAACGGTGGAAATACCGACTACCCAATTGCGGCGCTTGATATTGGTATCAAATGGCTCATTAATGGCAGATGCGTTCATACAATGGAATTTTTTGGGTGGATTGTTTTTGCTAAAACGAGGAAAAGGCTGGCTTGTTCATAAACAATTATGCTACTGCTGCCATAATGGCTCTTTTTCCCAATTAGCTGGAAATCCCATTTCTAAAGCGCTAATCGTTGGATATCTTAGAAATAATTGTTTCAAACGTTGTTTCCATTCATGTCCTGGACTAATGATATTTAAAATGTAAAGCATTCCAGAAAGAGGAATGTAAATTTTATGAGTCGCAACTGATTTGTTTTGTAACCAAGGATAAAGTGTTAATTTTGGAATTTTAGGCGAAGTAGGAAGCTGCCGATTCCAAAGCCGTCCATGATGTGCGCAAATATTGCGAATAGCACTAAAAGCATGCATCCAGCTTTCTACAATGTAAGGGTGTGTCAAACCGAAATGTTGAGCCACTGCTTTTTTCTCAGGACTCATTTTTAGGTTTTCATATAATTTTGACAAAAGCCCTAAGGATGTAACCCCAAGCGCCATCCAAGCAGGAGGATGCAGCGGGTTTGTATATTTTTGGTAATAATGTTTGATAAAAACTTCCGTAGAACGGTTTAATTCTTTTTTTAATTTATTCAAATCATTATGAAAAAGCGGGGTATTATTATATAAATTGGAAGATTCGTACCAATGACTGCCGTAATTAAGTGCATAATGATAAATAATTTGAGTGCGTAAAGCGATCTCAATGCGCTCAATAGCATCCAATACCAAAAGCCTCAGTTCCCTGTCGAACACATATAAGTCTAGTATTCTTTCAAAAGAAACGCCCGCATTAAAAGGATGATTTGGATTTAAATTATCTTGAAAGGGATATGTATAAGCCCTAAATCGATAATAACTAATATTGGAAAGGTAATGAGTTGCTTGATTAAAGTCATTGATTATCAAGCCTCTACTTTGCAAAAGTTGAATTTGCTGCGGAATTGTTAAAGGCGGTTTAGTAAATTGCATAAATTTGTAAATGAGAAAACCCGCCCGGGTGCGCTGTTCTTATGGGTAGCGTGGCAGGTCTTATTACATACAAATGTACAAACATTTTTATCAAAAGTAAAGTTCCATTGAAAAAAAATCAACTTTTCCGCTCTAATAACGCCATGTAAAATCCATCAAAACCTTGCGCTTGCGGGAAAATCTGCCGATCTTTTATCAATGCAAAAGCGCCTTGTTTTTCGCTGAGGAATTGTTGCACTTGTGCTTGATTTTCAGCGGGTAAGATGCTGCAAGTGGCGTACACGAGCTTGCCGCCGACTTTCACCATGCGGCTGTAAGATTGTAAAATTTCCTGCTGCGTTTGCTGCACTTTTTTTAAAAATTCGGGCGTCAATTTCCATTTGGCATCCGGATTGCGGCGCAGCACGCCCAAGCCGGAGCAAGGCACATCCAGCAGTACCCGATCCGCTGAATCGGCGAGGCGTTTTATGACTTTGGTGCTGTCAATCAATCGCGTTTCTACAATCGAAATGCCCGCGCGGCGCGCACGTTTGCGCAGTTCTTCGAGCTTGCGGTCTTCCACATCCATCGAGATGATTTGCCCTTTATTTTGCAGCAAAGCCGCCAGGTGCAAGGTTTTGCCGCCGCCGCCTGCACAGGCATCGATGACGCGCATGCCAGGCTGGACTTCCAAAAACGGCGCTACCTGCTGCGAGGAATAATCCTGCACTTCAAACAACCCGTCTTTAAAAGCTTGCGTGGCAAATAAATTCTTGCGCTCGGTCACCAGCAAGGCGTCTTCCAGCAGGGCAGTTGCGACAACGCCTTCTTTTTTTAAAAGCGGAATCAATTCGGAAACGCTGATCTTCAATCGGTTAACTCGAAGAATAACAGGCGCGGGTTCGTTCAGGGCATGAATCGTTGCTTCCCATTGATCGCCTAATTCTCTTTCGCCCAGTTCATCCAGCCAATCGGGAATGGATTCGCGGATTTTGCGAATGGACTGAACGGCTTGATATTTTTCTAAAACAGTTGGTGCATGCAAGGTTTTAAACTCCTCCCAATCGGGCAATTGCTCGCCGCGAATGATCCACCAAATGCCAAACAAACGCAACCAATCCGACTCATTTTCAGGTACTTGTCCGCGTACTTCGTACAGTAGCCGATACCAGCGCACCATTTCATACACGCTTTCTGCGATGAAAGCCCGGTCGCGCGAACCCCACTGTCGATTGCTTTTGAGCAGCCGCTCGATGACACGGTCGGCGTAGTAGCCCTCCTGAAAAATATCGCGCAGCGCTTCGACTACGGCTTTGACTAGATTTGGATAAAGTTTGGACATTAAAAATGTGAAATGTGAGATGAGAAATACGAAATTTGAAATAGGCAGTAAAGATAAGGTAGATTTTTTTTATGCCACAGCGTGGAAAAAGGTACACCGCAGAGAATTAAGCACTAATTTTCTTTGGTCGTAGCAATTGCATTCTACTGTGTAAGCAACATTCAAACTTTTATAGGGTATTTAAATGCTAGAGTAGGGCAATGTAACACTTTAACAGGGTATTTTTGTTTTAAAATAGGGTGCTACAACATTTTGGGAGGGTATTTGAACGCTAGAGAAGGGTACTGTAACACTTTAATAGGGTGTTTTTGTTTTAAGATAGGATGCTATAACGCTTTAGGAGGGTATTTCACTATTTGAATTGCCTTTTTTAATATTACAATTGCCTGTGCAAACGATATTCCCGCCAACCGTTCTTTTTGCTCCTTCTTTTTCGTCTTGCAAAGCGCCAAATTTCATTTTGCACACATTTTGCAAGCAGTGAATTAACATATTTCCACAAAAAACGATACCTTTAAACGGACAAAATTTATACCCTTTTGAATGGATGTTTTACACATTAGTGCCGAATGCTTTCCAGCAGCCAAAGCGGGCGGCTTGGGTGATGTGGTAGGTGCTTTACCCAAGTACCTGAGCCAAGCTGGGGTCTCCGCGGGCGTGGTGATTCCTAAGTATCGCCTGCGCTGGATCAATGAGCATCAGTTTATGCCCATTTTTCGGGGTGCGGTGCGCCTGCACAATACCTTTGTACAATACACTGTTGAGCAGGAGCTGCACAATACCCTGGGTTTTCCTTTTTTTGTAGTGGATATTCCTGGCAAATATGACCGTCCGGGTATCTATGCAGACCCAGGTGGCTGGGGCTATGGCGATGAAGCGGAGCGTGCTTTGTGTTTTCAACAAGCGGTATTGCAATGGATCATTGGATCGCCGGGGCGACCTTCCATTTTGCATTGCCACGATCATCACACAGGTTTGATTCCTTGGATGGTAAAAGTTTGTCCCGAATACCAAGCCCTTGCCAGTACGCCTACTGTTTTTACCATTCACAACGGCAGTTACCACGGCAATTATAGCTGGTCGAAAATGTACCTGCTACCCTTCTTTCATTCGGAAGGACGCAACCTGCTCGATTGGGCAGACACCATCAATCCGCTAGCAGCCGGTATCAAAAGTGCCTGGCGCGTCACCACCGTCTCGCCAAGCTACTTGGAAGAACTGCGCTATGATTCTAATGGCATGGAATGGTTGTTTCAACATGAACGTTTCAAAAGTAGCGGTATTCTAAACGGCATTGACGCACAGGTTTGGAATCCTTATTCGGATAGAAGTTTGGCGTATCGCTTGAATGGCGATGTGGCGAGCTTTAAACACTGGAACAAAGAAGCGCTCTTGCAACGCTTCAACGTAGAGCGAGGGTTGCCCATTATTACTTTCATTGGAAGACTGGTGATGGAGAAAGGCGCAGATTTGCTGCCCGATTTGATGTCGAAAGTGTTGGAAAACAACATGCGGGTCAACTTCCTGGTGCTCGGCACAGGCGAGCAATGGATGATGGATCGTTTCCGGGGCATGATACAACGCTTCCGCGGACGCTTTGATGCTTCGCTGGAATACAATGAAGCTTTGGCGCACTTGTTGTATGCTGGTTCGGACTTTCTACTCATGCCTTCGCGGGTAGAGCCTTGCGGTTTGAATCAGATGTACGCCATGCGCTATGGCACCGTACCCATTGTGCGAAAGGTAGGAGGCTTGATCGACACTGTACCCGACATCGGTGAGCCTGATGGAAGCGGACGCGGCATTCAATTCAGCTATTTTAGCATGGAAGACAGCTATTTGGCTATTTACAGAGCAGCCGATTTGTATCACAATCGCTACGCGGCGCTGGAAGCCATTCGCCACAAGATAATGCAGGTGGATTTTTCCTGGGAACGCTCGGCAGGCGATTATATCAATATTTATCGGGAGATGATAGGCGTAGCGGGCTAGCCAGTTAAAGTTGGAAAGATTATAAATAAAACAGAAATAGCTTATGTGCAGTGAACCGCCTGGTTTATTCATGTAGTTTTAATAGTAAGAATCATTGATCTTCCAATGTTCAACGCATTGGTAATATTAGCAATAACCAATAAGTACCAATTTTAAAAAACCTGCCAACCTCGTTTGGCTCATACTAGCTACGCTATGGCAATAAAAATGATAAGTTTGATTCTGGGTGGCGGTGCTGGCACCCGCCTGTATCCATTGACGTTTCAGAGATCTAAACCTGCGGTGCCCATTGGCGGCAAGTACCGGTTGATTGACATTCCTATTTCCAACTGCTTGAATTCCGGGCTGAAGCGCATGTTCGTCATTACGCAGTACAACTCCGCTTCGCTCAATCAGCACATCAAAAATACCTATCACTTCGATATGTTTAGCCGCGGCTTTGTGGACATTCTGGCAGCCGAGCAAACGCCGAACAGCGATAAATGGTTTCAGGGCACTGCCGATGCCGTGCGCCAAAGCATGCACCACCTGGCGAACCACGATTTTGATTACATTTTGATTTTATCGGGCGACCAGCTGTATCAGATGAATTTTGAAGAGTTGGCGGAGTATCATGTTGCGCGCAAAGCGGATTTGACCATTGCCACCATACCCGTCACTGCTCGCGACGCGCCGGGTTTTGGTATTATGAAAGTGAGTGACGATCAGCGTATTGTGAGTTTTTATGAAAAACCGAAGTCCAATATTTTGAATGAATGGTCTTCTCCGGTGTCCGAAAGCCTGGAGCAGCAGGGCAGGGTTTATCTGGCTTCGATGGGTATTTATTTGTTTAACAAAGAGGTGCTCAAAAAATTATTTGATGATTATCCTGATGCGATTGATTTTGGGAAAGAATTTATACCAACTGCCATCGAATCCAATATGCACGTGGCGAGTTTCGCATTTGACGGCTACTGGACGGACATCGGTACGATCCGTTCTTTTTTTGAAGCCAACATTGCGTTGACCGATATTTTACCAGAATTTAATTTATTTGACAACGAGCGATTGGTGTACACGCGCCCGCGCATGTTGCCGCCCGCGAAAGTGTTTGGCACCTGGTTCAATCAAGCTATTTTGTCGGACGGTGCGGTGATTCACGCCAAAAAAATTGAGCGCTCCATCGTGGGCATTCGGACTCGCATAGGTTACAACACTGAAATTTCGCGCAGCATCATCATGGGGAGCGATTATTTTGAAACGCTGGAAAAAATTGTACGTCCTGAAGAAACGCCGATGGGGATTGGCAATGACTGTTTTGTTGAAAATGCCATCCTTGACAAGAATTGTCGCATTGGTCACAATGTCATCATTCGCGGCGATGACTCCTTGCAAAATGATGAAACTGAGACTTACTGCATCCGCGACGGTATTGTGGTGGTGAAAAAGGGCGCGCACATCCCGGATGGAAGCAGGATTGGGAAGGTTTGATTTAAGGTAGGCAAGATTGCTGGTAGCACTCGATGCGCTGCCAGCAATCTTTCAAAGCCTGTGTATCAGCACATTCGCACGTCAATTGTTATTTCTACAAATAACTGGCAGCAAGGTATCAAACCAATTCACTGAAGCCAACTGTTTCACGCGCGAGAGGTCGCGACAGGCTTCCGGGAATTTATTTTGCTCCAAGTAAGCTTGCCCGCGCACGTACAGGAAATTAGCATCATTTGGAAAAGCGTTGATGGCTTCGTCCATTTTAACAATACCTGCCTCTTTTTCACCTTTATTATATAGATCGGAGCCTTCATTAATCATATTCACTGCTTTTTGATATTGCTCCACCACATTTTTACAACGCTCCACCTGCGGCACAAAGGTCAAACTAATGGTGTAAGCTGCCGGCACTGCTGCATCTTTATATTTAGCAACTTTCCATTTACCATTGGTAGCTGTTACCGCCTCCACTGCTGCATTCCAAAAGTCAAAACCCAAGTCGTTGAAATCCACCATTTCCAGTACGCGCACGCTGGCGTCGCGGTCAATGCGCAATTGTAAGTCCATGGCACCAATGCGGCAGCTGTCGTTGCCAGAAGTAGGATATCGCAATTTGGTGTTGATAAAAGTAATCAAAGAATCGGGTCCGCCTTTAAATTCCACTTGCTCATCCAGGGTAGTCCAGATGCTGTCGCCTTGAATAATCTCAAAAGCAGGCGCTTCGGTGAGTTTAAATTTCACCGGCAGGGTAAACAAAGTACGCACCGGCTTGCCTTTGATTTTGCCAGGCACCCATTTCACTTGCTGATCGATCATAATATTCACCACTCGCAAGGCTTCCAGCGCGCAGCCATCGCCAATGTCTTTCAAAATTTTAGGATTGGACAGCCCGCCATCTTTTTCTACCACAAAAGAAAGCACCACTGTGCCTTCAGTGTTTTTCTGACGCGCTTCCACTGGGTAAAAAATGTTGCGACTCATAAACAGCAGTAATTGCTGCTGCGCGCATTGCTGTTTGGCGGCAACAGTTGTATCCAGCTTTTCGCAAACGGGAAAGCGCGGCGCTTCTTCCGCAACCTGATAAATCGTGGTGTCGCTATCGGCTGTTTGTGCTTGCAATTGCAGCTGAACACCCATTGTTATCAACAATAAATAAAGGATTTTTTTCATTGTAAATATGTCGTTTTTACCAAAAGACGAAGGTTTTTCTTCCAAACCATTTGATGAAAAAAACTTCCGAAATCCCAAAGACGTCGGAAGTTTCAAAAAAGTTGTTTTTTATATTTTACTGGCGACCTTCTGCTTCGCGAGCCGCCTTTGCCTGTTCATACTTGGCGCGTTTTTCTACATTATCCCAAACGCGGAACACATTTTTGTAGCATACTTTTGCAATATCTTCTTCGCTGTAGCCACGCTTGAGCAAAGCATAAATCAGATTCGGGTATTGAGAAACATCTTTCAAACCCGTTGGCAAAGAATCTCCCACCCCATCAAAATCAGAGCCTAAGCCCACATGACTGATGCCCACTAGATTCACCACATAGTCGATGTGATCGGCAACCGTTTCTACATCGGCGTACAAGCTCGGATTGTCTTTTTGAAACTTGTCAATAATCGGCTTCGCAGCGGCATCGTCCATTTTTAATTTCTTCGCTTCCAGCAGTTTACGCAGTTCTTCGCGTTTTTTATCTTGGTAATCGCGTACTTTTTTATCCAAAAAAGACGAGCCAAAATTGATCTGAATCACACCGCCCTTTGCAGCCAAGGCTTTTAGCACTTCGTCGCTCATGTTGCGATCAAAACCTGGGGTAAACTTGCGCACCGAAGAATGCGACGCGATGCAAGGCGCACCGCTCAGCGCAATTGCCTGAAAAGCAGCACTATCCGACACGTGCGACACATCCACCATGATGCCTACGCGGTTCATTTCTTTTACCACTTCCCGACCAAAAGGGCTCAAGCCTTTCCAGGTTTGGGTGGTATCATAAGAAGAATCACAAATTTGATTGTCCTTGCCGTGCGTCAACGTGATGTAACGAATGCCCCGTCTGTGAAAATAGGCAACATTGGAAAGGCTGTCGCCAATCGGTGCGCCATTTTCCATACCCATTGGCAAAGAAATGATCCCTTTTGCAAAATTTGCTTCCACTTCCTTCGGAGAACGAGCCACCTGGAATTTGTCTGGATTGCCTTTTGCAATTTCCAACACCATATTAATCAAAGAATCTGCAAACTCCTTGGCACCGCCGGTTTCCTGGTAGGAAGAGGGTACATAGATAGACATAAAAGGCGCCGATAAGCCACCCTTTTTAGCCCGCACATAGTCGAAGTCGCCCTCTTTGCTTTGCACCGGAATACCCAGAAATTCCTTGGTGGGTCGAAAATTTTTCACGCCCATGCGGTAAGGCAAGTCCACATGTCCGTCCACAATGATATATTTGTGCGCCAGTGTGTCGGCAATTTTGCGCAATTGAGCATCCGTTTTGCCCGCCCAGGGATTCACCTTTGGTTTCGGTGTGGCTCTTGCAATGCTATCTTGCTTCATACGCGCTTTAGCGGCGGCTTTGGCTTGAGTAAGGTTCATTTTCACCGGTAGGGTATCGCGCGGAATGGTGTCTTGCTGTGCTTGTTGCGTTTCGCTTTCCTGCTGCCCAAACGTCAACGTCATAGCCATCAGCAACAACGCAATTGAAAGGATGGTACGAATCATATTGGTACAAGTTTTTTTAGTTGCCAAAAATACAGAACTCATTGGAAAATACAACGTTGGGGATGTTAAAAACGCTGATTATTGATTCAAATCTTTTGAGCAATTCTGCTGGAAAACGGTTATAGTGTAAAAAAAGACCACACACATGCTTCGTTATACACCGCTTTTGTTGATTCTTTTTACCATTTTCAGCTGTAGCCCCTCCTCGCCGCCGCCTTCTGCGGAGCAGACGCTTCAGTTGGATGCTTTATTTGAAAATTGGAATGAGAAAACCCCTGGTGGTGTGCTCACGATTCAAAAAGGCAATCAAATCATTTATAACAAAGCATTTGGACAGGCTAATTTGGAATATGATATTCCTATCACCACGCAAACCATTTTTGAAACAGGCTCCGTTGCTAAGCAATTCACCGCAGCCGCCATTTTCTTATTGGCATTAGACGGTCAGCTTTCGCTCGACGACAATGTGCGGCAGTACATTCCAGAATTACCTCTTTACGATTCCAGAATTACCATTCGACATTTGATTCATCACACCAGTGGCTTGCGCGATTGGAGTTCTATTGCAGCCATCGGAGGCTGGGAACGCGGCACCCGCGCCTATACCAACGCCCATGCGCTGGAAATTATTTATCATCAAAAAGCCTTAAACTTTTCGCCAGGCGATCAGTACAAATACAGCAATTCCAATTATAACCTACTGGCTATCATTGTAGAACGTGTAAGCGGACAAAGCCTGAATCAATTCACTACCCAACGTATCTTCAAGCCCCTGGGCATGCAGCACACCCGTTGGCGCGAGAATTTCCGCAGCATTGTCAAAAATCGCGCCACTGCTTATCAGCGCTATGGCGAAAAATACCTCACGAGCATGCCATTCGAGCAGGTTGTCGGACACGCAGGACTCCTCACGACCACGGAAGACCTCCTGAAGTGGAATCGCAATTATAAAAAACAAAAAGTCGGAGGAAAGTATTTCACAGAATTGCTCTTGCAACGAGGTAGCCTTAACAATGGTGCGCCCATTGCCTACGCGGGCGGCGTTTTCCTGCGCGAGTACCGCGATGTGGAGGAAATCAGTCATGGCGGTTCCACTGCGGGTTATCGTGCCTGGCTTGCGTACTACCCCATCCAGGATGTTTCGGTGGCTTTCCTGAGCAACGATGGCAGCATCAACCCTGAAAAAATCGGAGGGCAAGTAGCCGAATTGGTACTAGGCAAACGATTGATAACGCCGCTACCCAAAACCATTGCGCTTAGCCAAAACAAGCTGAGACACTATGTAGGCAGGTACAAAAGTTTGCGCGATGACGAGCTGTTTGAACTAGAAGTACAAGACGGTGGCTTGCATTTAAAAGGCTACCAAACCATGTTGGCTACCACGCCCTATGTTTTTCACTGGGGTGCCAGCCGCATGGAATTTTCGCGGGATTTGCAGCGCGTGCTGGTCTTCACCGGCAACGGCGACTCCGCTACGTTCGTTCGCAAAAAGCCTATTCAACTACCCCTCCCTGCCTTGTCCTCCTACCTCGGCACTTATGAAAGTGACGAAGCCGAAACCGCCTTCACCATCGAAATGGGTGAAAGCCAATTACAAGCTTTTCAGCGCCCCAGCCAATTTTATTTTCTGCAATCCATCTACGAAGACGCTTTTATCACATCCAACAATTATTTGTTTCAGTTTCAGCGCGATACCATCGGCTGGATCACTGGTTTTAAACTCAGCACTCCACGCGCACAAGGGATTTGGTTCGAGCGACGTCCGGGAACCTAACGTGTCAAGATTATAATATCGTTCTAAAAGTGATTTGGCTAGAAGTGATCTTGTGAAAGTACCGGAAAGAAAAGCGCTATTTTTCAAAAATTTTTTGTAGACCCATAAGGATTCGAACCTTAACAAGCAGAACCAAAATCTGATGTGCTACCGTTACACCATGGGTCTAAACTGCTTTTTAAATGAGCGAGGCAAAAGTACAACAAAAATTGAATTTGCAAAAGTTCCGAATCGAAAAAATAACGCAAAATTTTTAAAAAAGTTTTAAGCTACCTGCTGCCCTAGGTGCGCGTGCATCATAACTGGCTCATCGTGAAGGATATCGTATAAAAATTCGTGGTATTCTGGAAACTCCGGCAAATTATTGTGATACCCGCTTTCAATCGGCAAATGGGTAATCAATTCTGGCTTCAATTGTTTCAAGAGCAAGCCTTGCTGATACGAAATCAGGCGATCCTTCGTGCCATGTAAAATATAAACCGGGCAAGTCACTTTTTTAATAAACCGATCAGTGCGAATCTGATACCGCAGCAGCAAGCCCAAGGGCAGGATAAAACCATATCGCTTGATCTGATATAAAAAACTATAATATGGCGAGTCTAAAATCAGCATTTTCGGCTTGTTCCAGGAGGCGATTCGTGCCGCGATGCCGCTGCCCAGCGAGCGCCCATACACCACAATCCGATTTTCAGGATACACTTCACTCAACCATTTATAAACGGTTTGCGCGTCGTTGTAAAGCGTTTGCTCAGTGCGCCGCCCCTTGCTTTTTCCAAAACCGCGATAATCTATCATAAAAAAATCGTAGCCTTTGCCGATGAAATCCCGTGCAAACTTCGCCCAACCCTTCACACTCCTCGAATTCCCTTTCAAATAAAACACCACGCCTTTTGAATTGGGTACTTTGAAATGCAAGCCATTGATGCTGCCGCCGTCTTCCATGTCAAAATTTACTTCATCAAACGGGAACGGATACACGTATTGAAATTGTTTTGGCAATATTTCCGGTCGGAAAAAAAAGAAGTCTTGCAAAAAATAAAATGCCACGCACATTGCCCCATAGACAATGGCTACATTTACCAGCAAAATAGAAATCCAATGCGGCATTTCGTTTTCTTTTTGGTAAAGAAAATAAAATTTTTAGAAACTTTTGTTCGATGATGCAAATTAAAATTGTTTTCGAAGATAACACGACGCTTGCGCTGATCCAATCCGATGAAATCCTCCTCCACGATGCGCAGGATGCTCTGCAATTGCTCATGGATTGTCATTATCAAGGCGCATCCGCGCTCATTTTGGAAGCAGCGCAGATCCATCCTGATTTTTTTGATTTGAAAACAGGGCTTGCCGGAGAAATTTTACAAAAGTTCTCCAATTATGATAAAAAACTTGCCATTGTGGGCGATTTTTCAAATTATAATAGCAAAAGCTTACACGATTTTATGTACGAAAGTAATAAAATTGGTAGAATCTTTTTTGTAAATAGCGTCGAAGCAGCTAAAGAGAAATTATTAGCATATAAAAATAATATTTGATTATAACAGGAGTTACGCACTAAATAAAGCAAAAAAAAGTAATAACTTTACAGG
>CAZFBN010000145.1:0-14321 GCA_964517145.1 uncultured Saprospiraceae bacterium | reverse complement strand
CCTGAGGATGCTTCTCTTATATGTCAATCTTTTTAATTTTTAACAGCTTCTTACATATAAACAATTTAACGAATTCGTAAAAAAGACCGGATACGTTACTGATGCTGAAAAATTTGGCTGGTCTATTGTTCAAACAGACGTATTCAATTTTTCCAAAGTTGATGGAGCGAATTGGAGAAAGCCTGAAGGGCAGAATAGACCTAAAACGGAAGATTTACCAGTTACTCAGGTCAGTTATAATGATGCCATTGCTTATTGTGAATGGTCAGGAACCGAACTGCCTTCCTATGATCAATATTGGGAATTGATAGAAGACGATGACCGAAAAATCATTACTGACAATAATGCACCAATTTCAGAAGTGGACAATGTTAATGTACTGGGTAATGTTTGGGAAATTACTCGTACAGAAAAAGGAAATGAGGTACGATTAGCTGGTGGTTCCTTGTTTTGTTCTTCCAATACCTGCCATGGCACTTCTAAAAAGAGAGAACTTTATGTTGATAAAGAAACTGGGAATATCCATATTGGATTTGCTGTCATTAAGTAAAAGCGGCTAACATCGGCTTCAGTGTTACGCTAACACAATTGAGCAGGATAAGAGGCAAAAAATCCTGAGCACTTCCGATTTCTCAACATTTGTAAAGGAGTAAGTCGCTACGAATTGTGGATTTTTGCACCTGAATCACAAAATCCACATTATGATACATTTTAGCAAAAAAATCCATCAAGCACTTTGTGCGCAAATAAGCTCAGCTGGCTTTTGCAAGCTCCTGATCGTTTTCCTGTTGCTCCTTGCGAGTACCTCATTTGCACAATCTTACCAATCCGAAGTAGAAATTTTTCAGGAAGCGTTCGGTCTTGAAAAGAAGGCAGCAGTGGCAAACTTTATGAATCTGAAAGAAGCTGCGGAAGGATTCTGGAAAATCTACGACGAATACGAAGTAGAACGCAAAGAACTTGGGAAAGAAAGAATCCAAATTATTGCTGACTATGCGAAAAACTACCCGAATATTTCTGACGAAAAGATATTGGAATTATTCAAACGGACTCAATCACTTAGAAAATCATTTGACAAACTCCAGTCAACCTATTTCAAAAAAATGAAAAAGGAACATGGGGTAAGTAAAGCTGCGCAGTTTTGGCAGTTGGAAGGCTACTTCAATTCCATTATTCTGGCAAATATCTATACCATAATACCATTTATTGGGGAGAACCTGAGTAGAAAATAATTGAAAAATCTTTTTCCTATTTATCACTTCATACAAACATTATATCATGAAACTCAATAAAAGATTAATTTATATTCTTTCTGCGATTGGTATATTCATCGTAATTATAGCTGTTTCGCTGCCCTCGATTCTGAAATCCCGCGGTTTTCATCCTGATGATCCTGACGGAGAAAAGTTTGATTTAAAAGGCAAGAAAGCACTCATCGTATCAACCAGTCATAACGTGTTGAATAAACCTGGTGAAACTACCGGACCAGCTACGGGTGTATTCGCATCCGAGATGACCATCCCTTACTATGAATTCTTGGATGCCAATATGGAGGTGGATATTGCCAGCATCAAAGGAGGAGAAGTTCCCATTGATCCACAGTCTTTCTACTATTTTCTGGAATCCAAAGAAGACAAGCGGTTTGAGGAGGATGAAGCTTTCCAAGCCAAAATAAAAAATTCCATTCCGATTGCTGATATTGATATAAAAGAATACGATATCGTCTTTTTCGCAGGTGGATGGGGTGCAGCCTACGATATGAATTCTGAGATCGTTGCCACTAAAGTGTCTGACGCCTATTACAACTCCAATGTTATTATGGGTAGTGTGTGCCATGGTGCGTTGGCATTTACGAATGCAAAGGATAAAAATGGGGAATATTTGGTGAAGGGAAGACCCATGACGGGGGTTACGCAAAAGCAGCTTGCATCATTCGGTATTGAATTTACGCCTTACCATCCTGAACAAGAGCTTAAGAAAGCCGGAGCTATCTACCAATGCAGCCATGAAAAACCAATTGATCAGTTCAATACTTATACGGTAGCTGACCAAGAAAAACGATTTGTCACTGGTCAGAATCAAAATTCCAGCCATGACACAGCACAATTAATGATGAAAACACTAAATGAAAAAGGATCATGAGCCAATATTTTTCAGAGGACAAGTCAGCATGTTATTTTTAACATTTTTAAAAGTAAGCAAAATGAAGCTTAAAAAAAACTTATTTTTTCTTTCATTTTTACTACTTGGAATGGCTCATGCTGTCAATGCTCAAACTGAGTCCCACCCGCTGCAAATTTCAGTTGAAACAGACCTTATTGACATAGGCATTGGAGGCTTTGGCATCTGGGGCTCGGTTCAACAACACAAGAATCGGCTGTCAATTTCCTATGTGAATATCCCCAACCGCTACCGAGGTATTTACAACTATACTGGAATCAAAGATGGCGACCAGTTTTTACGCTTATCGCTTTGGCGCTACTGGAACGATACATACAGATTATTTTATGGAATGAACGGTGAGTACCATTGGCGAAAGTTGACGGAAGACGAGAACACGGAGGAACTAAGCGAAGACGATATCCAGATCGGAGCCATCGTTGGTTACCACTGGCGTCCATTCAGTGAGAAAGAGAGTAACCTGAAAAAGCTGTCCTTTTCCGCTTGGGCAGGGGTCAACTTTCGATTGCTGAGCATGAGAGAGGCTCGTGTTTTTGAACAAACGGGGAGTATATACGAAATGCCTTCGATATTTGAACCTACTGGAGGTGTCAATGTCATTTATACCTTCTATAATAAGTAAAACCCCAAACCAAGCAAACTTTCAATTCTAATACATCAAATTATGAAATATATATTGCCTATTCTGTGCGTGCTTACTTTGTTTAGCCTAAGCAGCTGCGATGAACTTCTCATTGATACCGCTTTGAATAACAGCAACCTGGCAGGTGCAGATTACTGGTCCGATGAGCCCAAAATACTCGGTGCCGGGGTCGGTTTCTGCGATATTGTAGCAGGAGATGGTAAAGATTTGAATGAGGAACTGGTTCGCTCATTAGATGGAGCTTGGTTGTCTGACCAACCTTGCGGTAGTGATGACGATGGCGGTACCAGGACTCGTGCAACTACCAAACGGACAATCGATGGAATATGGGTTGGAGAAGCTGACTACAGCACTTTGAAAGATGGAGCGAAGGCATTTGATGGATTACCCATTGTTTTTAGCTGGCCCGTCCTATCCGAAGATGTTGACCCTACGGATTTTCAGTTTACGCTTAATACCGGAGAAGTTGTTACGCCTCTTTACGCAGGTATGGCGCCCAATGTAGAATACAATGAACGCAACTGTATTGTTGTATTTGCAGAATTCGCCAACCGTTTGCCTAGTACCGATCCCAAATCACGTTTTCCCGTGCGCCTCGAAATTGTTGATGATGGTATCCCATTGAGACTCATTGGTCCAAACCAACGGATTGTTAGCGCGGTAGGCTTGACTTGGGAAACGAAAACTAGCCCCTATGATCCCAATAACGGACCCCGCTTGGTGGGCGCAAAGCTCAACTTTTGTGGCGACAGAGCTATAGGAGAAGGGGTTGGCGGCAGCCGAATTTTAGAAACTGCAGGCGCCTTGCCTAATGATGAGTTTACCCTTTACGGTGGTGGAGATTTCCGACTTCGAATGCTCACGACTGGTGGGTTTTCTCCCGATGGAGTCCGTCATATGAGACCCAATGAATACGAAAGATATTTCCGGATCCATGTGCGTGGCACCAATGGAAATACGGTGACCCTAGACAAAGTAGGAGTTGACTATCAGGTGCTGGGGGGAAGGTTAAGAGTGATCGGCTTGTCTGACCTTGGGAAATTTCAGACCAGCTACGACGAGTGCTATGCCGACGACGCGGACAATTACATCGACGTCATCCTGGTAGGAGACGAGGCAGCAGCCAGGAACATCACCTTCCTGGAAATACCTAGCATTGAGGGAGGCTACACTCCTTTTTACAATCCTGGCGGACCAGGTACGACCCCCTATCCAGGCGTGAACTATACTCAGCCAGGACCAAGGGATATGGAGCCAGTGATTATAGCGCTCGACAATCCAATGCGGGTGAATTATGATGGAAAACGTTATAAATAAACTTCACCTGCTGGCGAGAGTTGTGGGTATTTGCACATCCTCGTTGGCGATAAATTGCAAAAAGAAAAATTTTTATCAATGATTTACAACCATAAAATAAACAAAATGAATATTCTAAAAAACCTATGCTTTATTTCCTTTCTATTGATTGGAATGACTTACTCTGTCAATGCTCAAAGTATTTTATCACAAGAGCAACAAGATCAATTGATTGAGAATGTAACAACCTTCATCAATGACTTGAACTTATCAGAAAATGACAAACCTGCCTTCAGAGCAATCATTGAAGATTTCTTTATTGGTTTAGTAGCAATAAGAGCTACCGATTTCTCAGAGGACACCAATAGAAAAATCCTGAAAGCACTCATTAATGGTAGAGATAGCCGAGCAAAGGATTTATTGAGTAGTGAGCAATTCAAAGTGTATAAAGCTCAGCTTAAAAAAACACAAGCCAACATTAGGAATTTTATGAACGAACAGAAGTAAAGACTTTATTTGGTGTAATCATCAGATTTTGATTTGACACTATTTTGTAGCAAGTAAAACTATAATATGATACAACCTAAAATCAAATTAATTGCATTATTTTGGATACTAGCCCTTTCTGTGGGCTGTTTTCGAGTACCTAATTACATTTTATCAGACAAAATATCTCCAATTGATAAAACGAGAGAAGCAAAAATGCTCTCTGCTTTCTTTGGCTTAGATGATGGGCTAACTCAAAAAGCAAGATTGATTTGGATGAAAGCGCCAGGAAAAGACGGAATGCCTATTGTTTTTTCACACGAAATTGATCCTACAACCTTGGATGCCTCCGATTTTCAAATCAAAACCCAAAAAGGAGACATTCGAGGCGTGGAATTTGTATCATACAAGCCTGCCGTTGAAGAATTTGAATTAAGAACACTTCTATTGATCGGTAAATATGGAGAGTATCCCGATAATGAACCCGTCGAAGTAGAAATCATTGGAGCGTTGAAAACAAGAGATGGACAAGAGTTAAAAGGACAAAAAATTGCCGTTACGCCATTAGCGGAAGGTCCATTTATCAGTTATGCAGAGTACTTTAAAATGGATGACCAATATCCATACGTGGAGAAAGGTAATGGTTGTGACTGCCCTAAGTCAGAGACCCAAGTTGTAGTAAGAACGGTATGGTCAGGAGGCGTTCGATCAAAAGAAGGAAAACAAATCGGGGAAGCAGAGCGCAAACATTTTCATGTCAAATTATTAGTTGGTAAAGACACTATTGAAGTCAATCCATTCCAAATCGCCGACCTTAAGGACAATGAGAATAATATCGACTTGTGTATCAAAGAAGCGGGAGTACCTATATCCGTTAGAGCGGATGCGAATATTGCTATTGATCCTAGAGATGATTTAAATCCTGTAACTGAAATTAAGATTTTGAGCAGGTGGTAAACAGTTTCCCCATTGACAACAAAAGTAAAAATAAATTAAAATGAAAACCTTAACTTTTAATATTCTAATCTTTTTGCTGCTTGCTTGTTCATTATCTGCACAAGCACAAGGCAGCACCAATACCAAGCCTAATATCGTCATTTTCTTAGTGGATGATTCCGGCTTGATGGATTTTGGAGCGTTTGGCGGTGAAGCCAGGACGCCCAACATTGACCAATTGGCAGGTGACGGTATGATGTTCACCAATTTTCACTCCTCTCCAGTTTGTGCGCCATCCAGAGCCATGCTGCTCACGGGAACTGATAGTCATTTGGCTGGAGTAGCCAATTTGCCAGAGTTCTTGCCAACTGAATATCAAACTAAACCTGGTTACGAGGGGGTATTGAACAATCGAGTGCAAACCGTAGCGACTCGTTTAAAGGAAGTAGGTTATAGAACTTATGCTACTGGTAAGTGGCATTTGGGGCACGACGAGAATACCTTACCTTATTACAGAGGTTTTGACCGCAGCTTTATTCTGGGTGGATCGGGTGCCAACAACTACAATGACAAAGGGTATTTGCCGATGAAACCACTTGCGCATTGGTATGCTGATGGGAAGGAGACTCATTTGCCAAATGATTTTTATTCCTCAAAAGATTACATCGAACAGATGATTGCTTTCCACGAAGATGAGCAAGACAAGGCTGCGCCGTTCTTTTCTTATGTTGCTTTTCAAGCCTTACATGCACCGCTGCAAGCGCCGAAAAAATTTGTAGAACCTTATCTTGAAACCTACAAAGACGGTTGGGACGTGCTAAGGCAAAAGCGTTTTGAAAAAGCAAAAGCAATGGGCATCATCCCTGCCGATGCTTCGATGAATGGAATGTTTCCAGAATTCAAAAAATGGGAAGCACTATCACAAGCGGAAAAAGAGGAATACATTACTGGCATGGCAGTTTTTGCAGGTATGTTGGAAGCAATGGACTTCTATATTGGGCAGTATATCAATTATCTGAAAGAAAAAGGACTATTTGAAAATACCATTTTTATCGTTGCCTCTGATAATGGTCCTGATGGTGCTGATTACAGGGCTAATCCTTTATTGAAGAAATGGCAAGAAAAAAATGGCTACCATTCTGATAGAAATAGACTAGATGACAGTGGCTTTTATGGAAGTACAGGTCCAGAGTTTGCTCATGCCTTGGCTTCTCCGTTTACATTTTTCAAATACTACACAGGAGAAGGCGGTGTGCGCGTACCTTTAATCATCACAGGTAAAAACATACCAAAAGGGCAGAAAAGTAACGCCTTTTGTTTTGTTACAGATGTGGTGCCTACCATATTAGAATTAGCAAATATGCAACCTGTGGGTAATAAATTATATGCTCCAATTACGGGTAAAAGCTTATTGCCACACATTCGAGACGTAAAAGTACCTGTTTACAATGAAAACGAAGGTATCGGTTTGGAAGCGTCCAACAGTGCCGCTTATTTTCTGGGCGATTTTAAAATTGTAAAAAACAATATTCCATTGGGCGATAACAAATGGTATATGTACAATCTTAAAACCGATCCAGGAGAAACGAGAGATATTTCTAAAGACTATCCTGAAAAATTTCAGGCAATGAAGACCGCTTATGATGCTTACGCAAAGACTGTTGGTGTAATTGAAATGGAAGAAGGGTATTCAGCACAAGGCGTAGTTGCAAAGAAATCTTTGATGGTCGTACTAAAGAAGAATGCGATTTATATCATAGGATTGCTTGCGGTTATTATAGGATTAATTGTGTTTGTGGTTAGAAGAAGGCAAGCGAGTAAGTAAACGAGAAACAAAGTTGTATAAATTAAAATGTAGTATCCAAGACTTGATCTGACAGCCAGGGCAAACGCATGTAAAATTTTATTCTGTGTTACAAAGAAAATATTTACTCTTGAGAATCTAATCAATCAATTATGTATAATTATCTTATACATTTGTTTGTTTAGATGCTAGTTTACAAAATAACAATACTTTGGTGCGTTTGCCCTATCTGACAGCTGGTTGTGCCTTAAAAGCGCTAAATTTTTCAATTTATCAATTTCATATTACACCGCCACTTTTAATTTATCCCGCAGGGCAAACAATTCATCCCGATACTGCGCAGCGGCAATAAAATCAAGGTCTTTGGCAGCCTTTTTCATCTTGGTTTCGGTGTCGTGAATCATTTTTTCCAGTTGATCGCGCGTCAGATAACCAATAATTGGATCCGCCGCCAAGCTTGGTGTTTCCGGTTCAACATATGCTTTTTGCTTGCCACGAATGTCGAGAATGGAACGCGAATTGAGAATTTCCTCCCGACTTTTGCTCACCGTGCGCGGCGTGATGCCATTTTCCTCATTATACGCAATTTGCAATGCCCGCCGACGCGTCGTTTCGTCAATGGTCATTTGCATAGAATCTGTAATCTGATCGGCATAAAAAATCACCAAACCATTGGCATTCCGTGCGGCACGACCGGCGGTCTGCGTCAAGGAACGGTTGTTGCGCAGGAAACCTTCTTTATCCGCATCCAAAATCGCCACGAGCGACACCTCCGGCAAATCCAAGCCTTCCCGCAGCAAATTCACACCCACCAGCACATCAAATTCGCCGAGCCGCAGGTCACGAATGATTTCCACGCGCTCCATCGTTTCCACCTCCGAGTGAATGTAGCGTACTTTGATGCCGACTTTTGTCAAATATTTCGTTAACTCCTCCGCCATTCGCTTGGTCAGTGTAGTCACCAGAACCCGTTCATTGCGTTTGATGCGCTCCTGAATTTCCTCCATCAAATCATCAATCTGATTCAAACTTGGGCGCACTTCAATCGGAGGATCGAGCAAGCCCGTGGGACGAATTAATTGTTCTACAATCACGCCTCCGGTTTGTTCCAGTTCATAATCGCCGGGCGTCGCGCTCACGTACACGACTTGATTAATCATTCCTTCAAATTCGGTAAAATTCAACGGTCGGTTGTCCATTGCTGAGGGCAGGCGAAAACCAAAATTGACCAGACTCAGCTTGCGCGCGCGGTCGCCGCCGTACATGCCGCGGATTTGCGGAATGGTCACGTGACTTTCGTCAATTATCATCAAATAATCATCGGGAAAATAATCGAGCAGGCAGAAAGGGCGCGTGCCGGGGCGCCGACCATCGAAAAAACGGGAATAATTTTCCACGCCATTGCAATAGCCGAGTTCCTTCATCATTTCAATATCGAAATTTGTACGCTCGTGTATGCGCTTGGCTTCCAAATACTTACTTTCTCTTTCAAAATATTTTTCCTGATCGTAGAGTTCGTCCTGGATGTCGTGAATGATTTGCGACAAGCGTTCTTTGGGTGCCACGTATAAATTCGCTGGGAAAATCGCCGCCGTTTCCATGCTGTCAATGCGTTTGCCGCTTTCCACTTCCAGCATTTCGATTGCTTCAATTTCATCACCAAAAAAGACAACGCGGTAGCCATACTCAACATATGGTAAATTTATATCAACTGTATCGCCTTTTACCCTGAAAGTCGCTCTTTTAAAATCCAGTTCGGTACGCGAATACAAACTATCTACTAGGCTGTATAAGAACGCATTACGCGATAAAGTTTGTCCTTTTTTGATGCGAATAATCCCGGTTTTATAATCTTCGGGATTACCCATACCATAAATGCAGGAAACCGACGCCACGATGATAATATCCTGACGTCCAGAGAGTAGAGAAGACGTCGCCCGCAATCTTAATTTGTCAATCTCTTCATTTATAGATAAATCTTTTTCGATATACGTATCTGTCACAGAAATATAGGCTTCCGGCTGATAATAATCGTAATACGATACAAAATATTCCACCGCATTATCTGGAAAAAACTCACGGAATTCGCCGTACAACTGCGCCGTCAGGGTCTTGTTATGTGTCAAAACCAGTGTTGGTCGGTTGATTTGCGCAATGACATTCGCCATCGTAAATGTCTTACCCGAACCCGTCACACCCAGCAGCACCTGCGAGCGCTCGCCAGCTTGGATGCCATTGACCAATTGTCGGATTGCCTGCGGCTGGTCGCCCGTTGGCACAAAGGGAGAAGAAAGTTGGAAGCTCACGGAAAATAGATATTTTTTATTTGTGATTAGGGCAAAGCTTATCTTTAACAATTTTGAGAAGAGGGAAGTTCCTTATTTAGCGTTTAAATGGTAAGGATTTAATACGGATTCGCATCGGCTCAATAATTACAATACTCCCTTTTTCAATCGCCTGCGTTACTTCATCTTTCAAATTTAATTCTAAAATTTCAAACTGCTTGATTGGATTGCGCTCAATACCTTTCCGAAAAAGGATGGCAGAGGGTTTGTTCTTATCCCAATTGGCTAATAAATAACCAAAATCAGTATCAGCAGAGATAATTACTCTATCTTCTTCAAAAGCGCGCTGGAAAATGGTTGTGTCATCAGCGTGCTGAATGCCAATATCTCGAACGTGAATAGCGTCGAAACCTTTGTCAGATAACAATTTTGCCAAAAGTGGTGAAATGGCATTGTCAACCAAAAATTTCATAGGCTAAGCAGCAGTTATAAGTGGAATAGACCGCTCCCGTACTGCTTCTGCTGCAAAACTCAGGGCTTCTTGAATATCTTCCTTTTCCAGGTCAGGATAAAATTCTAAAATTTGCGCTTGAGAAATGCCTTGCGCTATCATCGAAACAATAGTCGCTACCGGAATTCGGAGTCCTCGTACACAAGGTTCTCCACCCATTTGGTCAAATCTTATGGTAATTCTTTCAAACATTTTTAAATCATCATTTCTCTTTGCCAGAAAAAAGCGTTTTATTTTGAATCGTTCAGCAATAAAAACAACATTCGCAGCTGTTTCGTTTTAAAATCATTATACCTGATTACTAGGCGTTAAACCCTCCGTTTTAGCATAAAGCGCTTGTAGAGGAATGTCTATTTTCAAAGAATGCAGATACAGCGCCTCTTTCAGCGAAGCAACCGATGCAATGCGCCACAGATTGGACTCTTCCCGATAATAACTTTCGACCCAGATTTTATTAGAATGAATCAGCACATACTCCCGAAAAGATGGCAAAGAGCGATAATAACTGAATTTCTCCCCCCGATCATAATCGGCGGTGCTATCCGATAAAACTTCAATAATTAAAAAAGGATTCGTCAGTCGCAACTGCTTTTCATCTTCAAATTCCCGTTTGCCGCAAACCACGGAGGCATCCGGAAAAACATAACAATTGTACCGGTCAATTTTTACAGCCTGGTCACTGTCATAAACAACACAATCGCTGTCCCACAAAGCATTTCCGAGTGCCAGACGAGTATTTCCCGCAAGGATATTATGATTCGACGGTGCGCCCGCCATTGCCTGAATATGCCCATCATAATATTCTAATTTTACATCTGACTCTTCCAGTAGATGAAAATATTCCTCCGGCGTGTAATATCGCTGTTCCTTTTTCATGCTGATATTTTACAAACAGCAATTTACGATTATCTTGGTTAATTTCAAACCTCTAATAACACACTAATTATCAAGTTTTTACACGGCTGCCAGTGCTGCCGCATGTTCCCGCACGACGTAGTACATGTCAATGGCACCCATATTTTTGGCTTCCACTTTGCCCCGATGTTGACATTCAAAACGTGAAGCCACCCACTGGTAGGTCGTTTGCGAAATATTGATGCGCCCCTCGTCACAGCTAGCTTCCATACGCGCCGCGATGTTGACCGTATCGCCCCAGATGTCGTACGCAAATTTCTTCACGCCCACCACGCCCGCTACCACCGGACCAGTATGAACGCCGATCCGCGCTTCAAAGAAAGGCTTGCCAAGGCGCATGTTTTCGAGCTTTTGTTCTTCCAGAAACTGCTGCATTTCAAGCGCGGCACGAATCATATTATCTGGATAACCACCACGTGGATTCAAGCCACTGGCGCACATATACGCGTCGCCGATGGTTTTAATCTTCTCAATATCAGGGTATTGCTGAATAATAAAATCAAATGCCTTGAAGCAACGATCCAACTCATCCACCAATTCCTCCGGTGACAGCTTCTCGGCAATTTTAGTAAAATTTTTAAAATCCGTGAGCAACACCGTCACCTGGTCGAAGCGGCGGGCGCGGGCTTTGCCGTGTTCTTTTAGTTCCTGCGCAATGGGCTGCGGAAGAATATTGAGCAACAAATTTTCAGAGTTCTCGCGCTCCTTTTCAATGATTTTATTTTTCTCCTCCAAGGAACGCTTCGCTTTACGGCTCGACCGGAAGCGACCATAAGTAAGCAAGGCAACCAATAACAAAAATCCAGCACCAATAATAGCCAAATTGCGTAGGTTTTGATTGCGTTCGGCGGCGAGATTGGCTTCAGCAACATCAGCGCGGGCGGCATCAAGCGCGGCTTGTTGTTCCAAAGCAGCACGGGAGAGTTGTTTTACCTGGGCTTCTTTTTCTTCGGCTAAAGCCGAAACTTTCGCTTTTTCTTCTGAAACCGTTGCCAACTCTACCTCCTTGGCGCTGATTTCTTTTTCTACTTTCTGTTTCGCTTTGACCAATTCTTCCTGTTTCGCTTCCAGTTGATTTTTGTCGGTGCTCAATTGGTCGCGCTCGCTCATCAAATTTGTAATGTCCGACTCCAACTGGTTGCGTTGTGCTTCAAGACTGCGTTTTTCAGTTTCCAACTGGGCTTTTTGAGCATCGTATTTGCGTTCTAAATCGCTGATGCTCGTTCCTTTGCTACTAAAATATTCAAAAGCTTCTTCATATATATTTGCCGCTTGACGAGGATTATCTCTCGAAAAAAGCCGCCCTCGTTTGTCCACACTTTTAATAATCAAATCGGAATCGCCCGCTTGCTTGGCATGATTGTAAGTGGTTTTCAGCCAAACCTCAACATTCCGTTTGTCGCGCTGGCGTTCGTAAGCGTTGGCGACCAGAAATGCCGTTTGTGCTGCCATGCCAACATTTTTTTGCGAAGTTGCCAAGTCATAAGCTTGCTTGCCATACTTTAAGGCTTTGTCAACGTCGGAGCGCATGTAAGCATCCGATAGATTGTATAAAATGCTCAGTTTTTCCTTATTGTCTTTCGTTTCCTTGAGTTGCTTTTCCAAATCCTCCACTGACTGTCCAAAAGCGTAAGGCGTTATAAAGAGCAGGAGTAGAAAAATAAAATATTTCATATTTAAATTTTCATTAAGCTACCAAATTAACGCCAATTCTGTGAATTAGTTACAATTTAACGTGCCAGGTTTTTAACAAAATTTGGAAAATGATAAAAATGCAAAACTGCTAAAATTACGCCAATAGGCTGGTAAAGTTAGCATCTTGCGTTTTAGCGACAAGCAAAATTTGGTTCACTTTTTTGGATTTCGCAACGCTTAAAAATTTGCGAAATCGCATCTAACCATGAACCCGCTATCTAGTATTTTGAATTGAAAACTAACTGCAAATAAATTGGTACAAACGAGTGGTTTCGCCCGAAGGCTTGGCATTCAGTTCTTTAGCCAATGCGGTGGTGCAGTTTTGATATTGCCGAATGGCGCGTCCTTTCATGTTTTTGGCATGATAGCTTTGCATCAAGCCCCGGTGCGCCTGCTCATAACAATCGTCTATTTCCAAAATTTTGTCAAACAGCCGAATGGCAAAGTCAAATTGTTGGTATTTAAAAAAGTATTCCCCCAGCGTTTTCAGCACCACGAGGAATTTTTCTTCCAATCGGCGACGTTCATCCTGAATCCAATCTTCCCCTTCTAATTCTGCTAAAAAAGCATCGCGATAAAAGCCAAACGCCCGGTGATATGCGTGCAGCGCCTCCTCGATTTGATCTTGCTGCTCCAATTGCCAAGCTTCCTGAAAATATTTTTGGAAAAAGGCAACGTCGCTTTCGATTTCAATAGCAGGATTAAAACTATACATATTGTTTTGAAAACTAATGTAGTAGTAAGAAGCATCCATACTTTCCAGCCAACGCCGAATGCCGGAAATCGCCACGTGCAAAGAGTTGCGACCGCAGTCAGAACTTGTATCCGACCAAAAACGCTCAATCAGTCGGTCACGCGAAATCGCCTTGTGGTGGTGCAGCAGTAAATACGCCAGCACCGATTTTTCGCGCCGGGTGAGCTTGCAAGGCTGCTCCTGACCATTGATGGTAAGAACAAATTTGCCAAAAAATTGTACCCTTATCACCGGTTGTTTCGCTTTGGATTCTTGAGTGAACATAGGCAGTAAAGTCGGCGGAACAAAGTGTTGGCTTTGTGCGTGGTACAACGCTGCGGTAATTTTTTTACCAATTTCATTGAGTACCAAATAAATCTTATTAATTTTAGGTGTGACTTTTTCCTGAATCAAACGTTTAATATGGAAAAAGAATCCCTCTAAATCTACTGGTTCCTCAACGCAATCCGTCGCACCATTGCGAAACGCTTCAATTATTTCCGACTTGGTCGGGTTTTCGGCAAGCACAATTAAAGGTGCTTCCGGGCGTAGGCGTCGCAAATTTTTCAATAACCCAAAACTGCCTTGCTCTGTCGTTTTATATCGTACGATAGCAGCTGTGAACTGCCCCAGTAAATCAAGATAATCAAGCGAAAAGTTCAGTGGTAAGTGTTCGACGTAGTAGTCGTGCCAATTTTCAGTGTTAAGGTTTGCGGTGGCAGCCATTGGCGTACCGAACCACAAAATTTTTTGCAGTGCCATGGTTTCGGGGGTTTGGTTTCACTGAACTTGTTTAAAATTGATAAAAAACTTTAATATCAGTCAATAAATGAACC
>CAZFBN010000144.1:0-14460 GCA_964517145.1 uncultured Saprospiraceae bacterium | reverse complement strand
CCCGTAAATTTACAGAGCCACGCGATTACTACCGTCCGATTCCATTTAATGAAATGTTATTGAATCCAAATTTAAAACAACCTTTTGGTTGGAATTAAATTTTAGGTAAAGCTACACTGTAATCTCGTCGGGAATAATGTTTCATTGGCATTATTCCCGATTGTTTTTACAATGAACGAGTATTGCTTGCCACTTTTTGAAATAGAAGAGATTAAAAAAATTAATTTTTTTATGACTTAGTAAATAAATTGTTATTGCTGTATTTGCTGATTTTTATAGAAAAATCACAACTGTTTATTAAAATAAATATTTGTTTTTGACGTTTTGCCCGCTTATCTTTATGACATTCTTTTGAGGCTAATTTTACCTATCAATCAAAATTTCCCTCGTAAAAAGCTTGTTTTCTACCCTCGCTTACCGGCGAGCAGAAACAGTTTTGTATCCCCATTATTGAATCCCTAAATTATCGATGCCATGAAATCCCTATTTGTAGGGACCATAACGTTGGTCTCTATTACCCTAACCCAAGCTAAAGTAGATAGCCCCGTACCTTTGCCGGAAGCAACCGAGCAAATTATTGACCGCAATTTGCCGACATTGGAATTCAAAGTTCCCGTTAGTCAACATGCACAGATTAAAAGATTGATTATCAACGAAATTGTGAATGGTAAAAAAGAAACTGAAACTACGCTTGGACGCGCATCCCTGTATTTCCCCATTTTTGAGCATTTTTTGCGCAAATACGACTTGCCAGAAGAACTGAAGTACATTCCTTACATAGAAACCCGATTGAAAACGCGCGCGGTTTCTATCAAAGGTGCCATCGGACTTTGGCAGTTCATGCCTTACACAGCGCAACGTTATCAGCTCAGAACCAATGACTTAGTGGACGATCGGTACGATCCTATCCGCGCTACGGAAGCAGCCACTCGATTTTTGCAAGATTTGTATGTCGAATTTGACGATTGGTTATTAGCACTGGCAGCATACAACTGTGGCGCCGGCAGGGTACAAAAAGCCGTTCGCCTCAGCAAAAGCAGGGATTTTTGGAAAGTGCAACGCTACCTCCCAACGGAGACGCAACATTACATTCCGCGGTTTATTACAGCGGTTTACATCGGTGAATTTTATAAAGCACATCAGTTAAAACCACAACATTACATTTTTAATTTTAGAAATGTAAAGGTACTAAAACTGAGGCAGTCCGAAAGTGTGCGCCTTAGTGATCTCGCTAAAGTGACCGACCTGCCCGTCAATACCATTCGCATGTTGAATCCTGCATATGTGCAAGGCATTGTGCCTTACAACCAACGAGGCAATTACTTGTTATTACCAACATCTACCATTGCTCGAGCGCAGCGATATTTATCGAAAATAAACGGACGTACAGCAATGGAAGTCAAATTGATTCCCATTAGCCCGATTGCAGCAGTGCCTGTTTCCGCTTCTTCCAATGGCAATACGCAGCTTTTTGTGCCTGCCGAGCGCGATTCGCAGCAGATATGGAATTGGTGGACATACGCCGAGCGTTTTTTCAAGCAGCACCATTGGCAAACCATTGTCGGCGAACTCGCCTAAACGCAGCGCCGAATTGAATTTCAACTTCAACAGGGAAAAAGAGACTCCGGACTTTTTTTCCCTTTTAGCTGTTGAAAATATAATTTCTTCTCAAAAATTGGGAACTTTACGGCACACGTTTGAAATCATAAAAAAATGTTACAATACATTACTTGGAACGTCTCCCCGGAAATTGGGTCCCTCGGTCCGCTTACTTTTCGTTGGTATGGTTTATTGTTTGCCGCTGGATTTTTAGTAGGACTGTACATTGTGCGCCGCATGTTCAAAGTAGAAAAAGCGCCGGAGGCTTGGTTAGACAAGGCATTTATTTACGTTGTGGTAGGGGCAGTGATAGGAGCAAGGTTGGGGCATGTATTTTTTTATGATTGGGAGTATTATTCTAAAAATTTGGCAAAAATTCCGGCAGTATGGGAAGGCGGCTTAGCCAGTCATGGCGGTGCTATCGGCATTATTCTGGCGTTGTGGATTTTCTCAGCACGCGTTTCGAAAAAATCCATCCTCTGGATTTTAGATAAAGTAGCAGTACCGACAGCATTGGCGGGCTGCTTCATTCGATTGGGTAATTTGATGAACTCCGAAATTCTAGGCAAAGCCGCCACTGTACCCTGGGCTTTTATTTTTGTGCGCGAGGACAATGTGCCGCGCCACCCCGTGCAATTGTACGAATCCTTGAGTTACCTGCTCTCTTTCTTTATTTTGTACTATATTTATTGGAAAACCGACAAACGGGAAAAATTGGGCTACATTTTTGGATTATTCCTGGTGCTGATTTTTGGTTTTCGCATTTTATGGGAGTATTTCAAAGAAAGTCAGGGTGGTATAGAGAGGGCTTTTGGTAATATGATGAGCACCGGTCAATTGTTGAGTGTGCCGTTCGTCTTGATTGGGTTGTATTTTGTGCTGCGCAAAAATTCCAAAGTAACGCCGCAGGCTTAATTTTGCTGTCTTTTTGTTGGCTTTTTAATTTTTTTTAACCGCATTTGTAGTTAAAAGCTCTGATTATGCGTTCTATGGTTCTATCCATTTAATATGAAAATTATGATATTACTTTCCCTTTTGTTGCTCGCTTGTCTGCACTGCGCACCGGTCGAAAACAGTGTAATTGCAATTCCTTACCAAATCAATGTACCAACGCAAACCTTGATAATGCCGGAAGAATTAGCAGAGATTTCGGGCGTGAGCTTGACCAGCGATGGAAAATACCTGGTGGCGGTGCAAGATGAAAATGGGATCGTTTTTTATGTCAATAAAACAAGCGGCAAAATTGAAAAGCAAATTAAATTTTGGGAAGATGGCGATTATGAGGACGTAGAAGTGGTGGGCAACACCGTGTATGTTGTTAAAAGTTCGGGCACCATTTACGAAGTACCGGAAGACGGCAAAAATGTGAAAAAATATAATTTTGGATTAAATTCGGAAAATGACGTTGAAGGATTGGCGTATGATGCTAAAAATAAGCGATTGCTGTTGGCTTGCAAAAATAAAGTGAGCAACGATGCCGGTGCAAAAAATAGCCGCGCGGTTTACGCGTTCGATTTGAATACCAAAACATTGCAAGAAAAACCAGCTTTTTTGATTCAAGCAAAAGAGGTAGAAACTTACCTCAAAACGTTGCCAAGCACCAGCGCTACCGTGGATTTGCTCGATGCTTTCAAATCTGATGATATGAATTTTGCACCCTCTGCACTTGCCATTCACCCCAGCAGCGGACATTTTTATGTGCTTTCTGCCATCGGTAATGTCTTGTTGGTACTGGATACCAATGGAAAAGTCGTGCAGGTGGAAAAGTTGAAAAAGAAAGTCCACGCGCAGCCGGAAGGCATTCGCTTCGACCAGGATGGCACGCTGTACCTCAGCAATGAAGCCAAAGACGGCGAGCCAGGAAAAATTTATGTTTTTAAAACGAAAGTGTAATCTATCCTTCCGCCAAAGTTGTCGAAATATCCGTCCGCATTGCTTGAATCGCCGGAATCACCGCCGCCAGAAAGCCAATGCCCAACGCCGCCGCTAAAAGGTAAATTTCTTGGGGTAAAAAAGTCCATCCTGTGAAAGAATAGCGATACGATGCTTTCATATAGCCAGCGAGTATTTCCATACTTGCGTGACTCAGAATAATGCCAATCACGTAGCCCAGCACCGCTAGCAGCAAGCCTTCCATTACAATCAATACAAACAATTTTCCCGGTGAGGAACCCATTACGCGCATCAATGCTAATTCATAGCGCCGCTCTTTTAAGGAAGAATACAGCGAAATAAACACGCTCAATCCCGATACAAAAATAATCACCAGCGCTAGCGCCTGCAGCGCCTCTTCCCCCACGCCCATCATGCTGTACAGGCGGTTGATTTCAATGGCAGGCGTCGCCGCTTGTAAATCGGTGTTCTCATTGATCGAACGCTGCATATTCAGCGCCTGATAGCTGCGCCCTTTGAATTTGACCAAAACCGAAGTAATGTCGCGGTCTGTGAAATTGAGCAAAGGTGTATTTACATCCCCCAAATCTTCGTGCTCGTAGTGTTCGCCCTCGTCCGCTGTAGCTTCAGCGGAGGCGGGCTCGTCTGTTGTAGCTTGAGTATCAGCGGATTCTTCCTCTTCATCAATCACTTCTGCTCCTTTCCCCACTTCACTATGCTCGTGCACCGCCCAGATGCTTTGCGTATTCGTCAAAATCAACTGGTCAATCACCGCGCCGGTGGGTTGCAAAATGCCCACTACTTTAAATGGCTCTGTATCAGCATGTTCCATGCCAGCATCCATCACCAAACCGTGTGAACTGTAGAATTCATCCCCAATTTTCAAACCCAGTTCTTCCGCCACATTCGCGCCAAGCGTCACTTCAAACGTTTCCTTCCACAATTGCCCCTCGCCAATCTGCGCCTTGTACAATTCCAGAATTTTATGATTCGTACCGACAATCCGATACGTTTTATAACTATCGCCCATCGAAAGCGGCACGGCAGTCGCAATCAAGGGGTGCCGCGGATTTAAAAAAGCTTTGACTTCGTCAATGGAAACATTCCCCGTCGGCGCATCAATATGGTACATACTGTTGAGAATCAGCTGCAAAGGGCTGCCCTTCGCGCCAACTACCAAATCAATTCCCGCCAGGTTTTTATCAAATTTATCCTGCAATTGTTTGCTCAATAGCAGCAACAATGAAATCAAACCCACGCCCAGCGCAAACAGCACCAGACTCAGCGTCATCGCTAAGGGCTTGTTTGTCAGGTTTTTCCAGCTTAATTGTAATAAATTCATTATTTTTTATTTGTCATTTTGCCTCCCCTAACCCCTCCCAAGGAGAGGAACACGCAAGAAAGTCCCCCTTGGGGGGATTTAGGGGGCATTTACCCTCTACAAATGAATTTGCTTTTCAAATCTCTCTTTCAATCGCCCATCGTGCGTCACCACCAGGAGCGTGGCACCTACAGCGTTTGCTTCGCGTTCCAACAAGCTAATCACTTCATTGCAATTCACATCATCCAGCGCCGAAGTCGGTTCATCTGCCAAGATCACATCGGGTTGGTTTACAAGTGCGCGCGCAATGGCAACCCGCTGTTGCTCCCCCTGGCTCAGGCGATCGGGTTTGGAGTTTAATTTATGCCCTACATTCAGATGGTTCAGCAATTCCGCAATGCGCGTTCGATTGATTTTGACACCCGCCAATTGCTGCGCCAATACTAGGTTTTCCTCGACCGTGAGTGCTTTTACAAAATGCGATTTCTGAAAAATAATGCCGATGTGTCTGCCGCGATATTTATCCAAAGCGGAGGAGGACAATTTTTCCAAATTCGTTCCCGCAATGACCACCGAGCCGTTTTTTGCAGTGAGCAAGCCGCCGAGCAAATGCAAGAGCGTGGTTTTCCCGGAGCCAGATTGCCCCAGCAGCAGCCAGTGTTCGCCCTTGCCGCACTGGATGTCAGGAAACTTTAGATTGGTTTTACCGTCGTACGAATATTGAAGATTGGAAGTTTGTAACATGGTCGTTTTCAGTGTTCTTGCAAATATAGCTTGTGCCAGTAGTTTTTTGAACTATCTCAAGGTTAATTGCCCGTTATTTTTTAGACAAAACAAGCGGAAAACGCTTTCCGCGCTTTGGTTTCCTTCATTTGATCACCAGATGCGCCGTTTCGTTTGGAATTTAAATAGATTGACACACCAGACAACAACAGCAACGCGGACGACGCGACCAACGCTGACACACACTGCGTCATTCTGCGTAATCCGTGTCGTCCGCGTTCCAATTGATGTGGTGCGGGGCTTTTGTGACGTGTCACGCCTACATTCATTTCAACCCAAAAAATCATGGACATTTTAAAAATTCTGCTGGCGACGCTCATCGGCACTTCGGTGATGACTTTGTTTAGCTATTTGATGTCAGAGGCATTTCAAAAATTGTTCAAAGAGCCGGTGCTGCTCAATTTGCTGGTGGATCGTGCTGGTATTGCGGAAGTACCCGATTCCCGGAGGAATTTGCTGGGCTGGGTGTTGCATTTTTTAGTCGGATTAGCATTTGTAATAATTTACGACCGCATTTGGGCGTGGACCGAGCTGGAGCCGAGTTGGACGACGGGTTTGATTTTTGGGGCGGTAAGTGGAATTATTGGCATTCTTGCCTGGATAACCATGTTTGCGCTGCACCCGCGCGAGCCAAGGATTGATTTCAAGGATTATTATTTGCAATTGTTTTTTGCGCATGTGTTGTTTGGACTGGGAGCGGCGGCGGTGTATTTGTATTTTTAAGGATATAATATTTTCCGAAAATCGCCAATTTTCAAAATGATAACTTTTGGAAAATCAACATTTTGTAATAATTTGAAATCATTATCTTCACTAAGCAGATAATCGGCGTTAGCAGAAATTGCCAAGTCAACAAATTTATTATCGTCAGGATCAGCTAATAACTTCCATCGAAAATAAATTTCAGAAAGTTCGACATTCGGCAATTCTTGTAGTGCTCTCAAAAAGTTTTCCGCAGTTTGAGAATCGTATTTCTTTTTCAAAATCTCTTCATACTCCAACAGAACCTCGTACGAAATGGCAATTTCAAATTTTTCTGCCATTAAATCCTGGATGATCCAATGAAAAATGGAGCGACTGGACAATGCAGAAACCAAGACGTTGGTATCAATGACGAGTTTCATGGAGCTTTATTCTTGTTGCCAGTTCTGCATTTGTTCATTGGTGTAGCCGCGCTCCTCCCAGATTTTGTCGGCGCGTTGAATGGCTTTTTCCATAAAAAATTTCGCTAACATTCTTTTGATTGCCAGCAAATCCTCGTCGGATACATTGGTAGCATAAATTTTTAAAAGCTCCAGTTGTAAATTACTCATTGGCGCAGCGGCTTCCATGTCTGATTTATTCTTTGTTACACAAATTTAATGTTTTACGATGGTAAACGCAAGCCTTGACTTTTTCAACCGAAAGCTGCATTTTTGTGTTTAGGTCAGAAATGTAGGAATATGTCTTTTTCGCAAAATATAATTAACAGCATTATTATTATTGGATTGCCGCGCAATCTGTGAGGTGCTGTTGATGAAAAAAACGGAAGGCTCTGACAGATTGCGGTTTGTCAGAGCCTTTTTGTTTTATACTTTTGCAAATCTTTTTAAAAACGTTGAAATACAACATACAATGTACAGAGAGTACAAAAACCTGAACCTGCCGGAGATTGATAAGGAAATCCTGGAATTTTGGCAACAGAATCGGATTTTCGAGCGGAGCGTGGAGGAGCGTGATGCGAAGGATAGCTATGTGTTTTATGAGGGTCCGCCTTCGGCGAATGGCATGCCGGGCATTCACCACGTGATGGCGCGGGCGGTGAAGGATATTTTTTGCCGCTTTCATACGATGCAGGGGCAGCGCGTGGAACGCAAGGGCGGCTGGGACACGCATGGTTTGCCAATTGAGTTGAGTGTGGAAAAGGAATTGGGGATTACAAAGGAGGATATCGGGAAGAAAATTTCGGTGGACGAGTATAACCGCAAGTGCCGCGAAACGGTGATGCGCTATAAGGATGTGTGGGACGACCTGACACGTAAAATGGGCTATTGGGTGGATTTGGACAATCCGTACATCACTTATGAGAATGAATATATCGAGTCGGTGTGGTGGTTGCTGAAACAATTGTATGACAAAGGCTTGCTGTACAAGGGTTATACGATTCAGCCGTATTCGCCGGCGGCAGGCACGGGCTTGAGTTCGCATGAACTCAATATGCCGGGGACGTATAAGGAGGTGAGCGATACAACGGTGGTGGCGATGTTTAAAGTTCAAAAGGATGAAAAATCCGAATTCTTGTTCGAGACTGAAAATGAGGATGTTAGAATATTAGCTTGGACGACGACGCCCTGGACTTTGCCTTCCAACACAGCATTGACGGTGGGTGGGAATATCAATTATGTCAAGGTTAAAACGAATAATCCTTATACGCAGGAGCCGGTGAGCGTAGTGCTGGCGAGCGATTTGGTAAATAACTGGTTTGCCACTGATCCAGAAAAGCAAAAGAACAAGCCAGTTATGCTGGAAAAAAGCGAACCATTTGCAGGTTCAAAATTAGAAGGCATTCGCTATGAGCAACTGCTGCCTTTTGGCAATCCAATTGAAGAATTGAATGGCGCGACGGATGCGTTCCGCGTGCTGGTGGGCGATTTTGTGACAACGGAAGATGGTACGGGCGTGGTGCACACAGCGCCTTCCTTTGGTGCGGATGACATGAAAGTGGCACGGGCGAATGGCATCGGGGCATTGACTTTGGTAGATAAGCAGGGCAAATTCAAAGAAAACGTCGGCGAATTCTCGAATCGCTACGTGAAGGATTATTTGAATGACAAGGATTACCAGAGTGTGGATGTGGACATCGCGGTACATTTGAAACAAACCGGCAAAGCCTTCAACGTACAAAAATATGTGCACAACTACCCGCATTGCTGGCGCACGGACAAGCCGGTGCTGTACTACCCGCTGGATAGCTGGTTTATCAAGGCTTCGGCGGTGAAGGAGCGGATGTACGAATTGAATCAAACCATCAACTGGAAACCGGCTTCGACAGGCGAGGGGCGCTTTGGTAAGTGGCTGGAGAATTTGCAGGATTGGAACTTGTCAAGATCAAGATATTGGGGCGTGCCGCTGCCGATTTGGCGTTCGGAGGATGGTGAAGAAGAAAAGTGCATCGCTTCCATTATAGATTTAAAAAGAGAAATTGCAGAAGCGAATGAAAAACTGAATTTGAATCAAACGCTCCCGGAAGACTTACACAGACCTTATATTGACGAAATTGTTCTAGTTTCTGAAAGTGGCAAACCCATGCGTCGGGAGTTAGATTTGATTGATGTCTGGTTCGATTCCGGTGCAATGCCTTACGCGCAGTGGGGATTGGATTATGAAAAATTGGAGAAAGGAGAAGCGCAGCCCTTCAAATCGCCTTTCGAGGTCTCCTTCCCGGCGGATTTTATTGCCGAAGGGGTGGACCAAACCCGCGGCTGGTTCTACACCTTGCATGCCATTGCAGCGATGGTTTTTGATAGCGTGGCATTTAAAAATGTGGTTTCCAATGGATTAGTATTGGATAAAAACGGGCAAAAAATGTCCAAACGCCTGGGCAATGCCGTGGATCCGTTTGAAACAATTGCAACTTATGGAGCCGATGCGACGCGTTGGTACATGATTTCCAATTCGCAGCCTTGGGATAATTTGAAGTTTGACATCGAAGGCATTGCAGAGTCGCGCGCGAAGTTTTTTGGCAAGTTGTTCAACACCTACTCATTCTTTGTGCTTTACGCAAATGTGGACAAGTTTAAGGTTGATGAACAGGATGTGATTCCAATAACCGAGCGCCCTGAATTGGACCGCTGGATTATTTCAAAACTGAACAGCTTAATTCAGGAAGTGACCGAAAGCTACGCGGATTACGAGCCAACCAAAGCAGCACGCGCGATTGAAACCTTCGTAGATGAGCACCTGTCGAATTGGTATGTGCGCTTGTCGCGGCGGCGTTTCTGGAAAGGAGCATCCCCCTTGGGGGGAGAAGAGGGGGCTTCTGACAAAAAATCTGCCTACGAAACTTTATACGAATGCCTGCTGACCGTCGGTCAATTAGCAGCACCAATTGCGCCATTTTTCTCAGATTGGTTGTACAAAAATCTGTCAGGAAAAGTAGATTCTGTGCATTTGACTTTGTTGAAAAAAGCAGACGAAGCCGTTATTGATAAAGCTTTGGAGCAACGCATGGATTACGCGCAGCGCATTTCTTCGCTGGTGTTGAGTTTGCGTAAAAAAGAGAAAATCCGGGTGCGGCAGCCATTACAAAAAGTGTTGTTACCGATTCTGGATGAATCTTTCCAGGCGCAGGTGGAAAGTGTGAAAGACTTAATCCTGGCGGAAGTAAATGTGAAAGAAATTGAATATGTGACCGACACTGCCGGTTTGGTGAATAAAAAAGCGAAGCCCAATTTTAAAACGCTCGGCAAACGCCTCGGCAAAAACATGAAAGCCGCGCAGGAAGTGATTTCCAATTGGACGCAGGCGGACATCGCACAAGTTGAAAAGGCGGCTTCATTCAGATTGAATTTGGATGGCGAAACCTATGAATTGACGCCGGAAGATGTCGAAATCACCGCCGAGGATATTCCTGGCTGGCAGGTGGCAAGCGATGGTGCTTTGACGGTAGCATTGGATGTGACGATTACGCCGCAACTCGAAGCCGAAGGCATGGCGCGAGATATTGTGAACCGCATTCAAAACATCCGCAAAGAACGTGACTTTGACGTGACGGATCGCATCGTGGTTAAATTGCAAAAGCACGACGCGGTGCTCCCGGCAATCGAGCAATTCAGCGATTACATCAAGAGTGAAACGCTGGCGAATTCACTGGATTTAATCGAAGGCTTGAACGGTGGCGAAAAAGTGGAATTGCCGGGTGAGTTGGAGTTGGGAATTCAAGTACAGAAAGTATAAAAGTAGATAGATAAGGGTAGAGGGACTTTGAACCGTCGCTGTCCCTCTACTTTATACCTTTTACCAAATAATCCCTTTCGGCTAAGCCTTCCTCCCGTTTGGCGAAGCCCGCCTCTGGTGATGCGCCTACTTTTGTAGGAAAAGAAATCACCATGACTTCCAAAATTGCATTGATGCTCTACGCGGCGCTCTGCTACACGTTGGGGCTGGCGGTGACCGCGTGGTACGCCGTCTTTTTACTCCATTTGTGGTCGCCCTCGGCAGCGGATGCGACGAATTTTTCCACCGGATTGGCGCTGTTGATTGATGTTGGATTGATTATCTTGTTTGGCATTCAACATACCGGCATGGCGCGTCAGTTTTTAAAAAAAAGGTTCAGCCGCATTTTTCCGCAGGCAGCGGAGCGCAGCACCTACATTTTGCTCACGAGCATTTGTCTGGGTTTGCTGATGTGGTTGTGGCAACCGCTGCCGATTACTATTTTTGACCTGCGGGGTACGGCGGCGGGCACTGTTTTCTGGATTTTGTATGGCTTAGGCTGGTTTGTGGGATTGTCGAGCACGTATTTGATCAACCATTGGGATTTGTTTGGGCTGCGGCAGGCATGGCTGCATTTGAAAAATCAGACGGATCACAGTTTTTCCTTCCGCACACCATTGTACTACCAATTCGTGCGGCATCCGATTTACGTCGGCTGGCTGCTTATTCACTGGATGACGCCGTACCTACCGCTCGACCATTTGTTGCTGGCAGGGGGGATGACGATGTATATTCTGATCGGTATTTATTTTGAAGAAAAGGACTTGGTTCGATTTTTTGGCGAACGTTACCTGGCTTACCGCGAAAAAGTACCAGCGTTAATTCCATTTTCTAAAAAAACACAAAAATTACCCAAACATGAAAATTCTATTGTTGTATAGCGCGTTAGTTTTCATCGGATTAATAGTAATAGCCCTAATTTGGCTGTATCGAATGTACCGCCAGGAAATGGCGAAATTGGAAAACCCCGATCCAACCGTTTGGGAATCCGTTATTAAAAAATTTGAACAGGAAGACCGGGGAAAAGGCATTCCGCAAGACGCAGTGCTGTTTGTCGGCAGTTCGAGTATTCGATTTTGGCGCAAGCTCAAGCAGGACATGGCACCGATTCCCGTCATCCAGCGCGGCTTTGGCGGTTCGCAGCTGAACGATTTGATTCATTACGCCGACCGCGTCATTTTACCGTATCATCCTAAAGCGATTGTACTGTTCATCGGCACCAACGACATCACCGGGCGTACCAATGACAAAACGCCCGACCAGGTTTTGAGCGATTTTAAAATCTTGACCGGAATCATCCGACAAGCCTTACCCGAAACGCCGATTTATTTCATTTCCATGACGCCGACTACAGCGCGTTGGCAGGTTTGGTCAAAATTGCATGAAGCGAATCAACGCATCGCCGCTTTTGCTCAAACGCAAAACGAATTGTATTTTCTCAATACGACGGAGCAATTTTTGAGTAAAAACGGCACGCCCCGGCGCGACCTGTTGTGGTGGGACGGCTTGCATTTGAATCGAAAAGGGTATGAAATCTGGGCAAATTTGTTGAGAGAGCGGCTGGCAGCGGACTTGTACGCAACTGCTACGCATTGAACCCTTTGCGCAACGCATCCGGGCTAATGCCAAATTTTTTGGTAAACGCCCGGGTGAAATTTCCTGGCTGCCGGTAGCCCAGGTCGTAGGCAATTTCCGTGATGGGCGCGTCGGTTTTTTGAATGAGTTGATGGGCATATTCCAACCGCAGCGACAACATGTATTGCTTTACAGAGCTGCCGGTCAGCTTTTTAAATCCATATTTTAATTTAAATGTGTTAATACCGAATTGGCGGCTCAATTCCTCCAGCGAAAAATCAGCATGAAAATGCAAGTCTAAATGGCGCTGCACTTTTTGTAAAATCAAAATGTCCTCCGGGCGAATTTTATCGTCGGATAATGCTTGCGGTGCTTCGGTTTGAAACATTTTTTTAAACGCAAAAACCGTCATCGGTAATCCCTGAGCGGTCAATGGTCGTTCCGAATCAAATTGAAAATGCAAGGCGGACAGCAGATTCCGGGCAGATTGGGTAACCCAAAGCGCCGGTCGCTGCATTTGCAACAACAAATCCTGCGCCACTTCCACCACCGCGCCCTCAATGCGCCCTGGCTCGCGCACGCCTGCGCCCGTGTGAAGGACCATTTTACCGCCCCTTTCCAATTGGGAAGCCCATTTTAACGCTGCCGTGGGACCTGAAAAAACGAGGATTAAATTTTTATCCTGTTCAAAATAGTAAAATTCGTCGGTATTTGTAATCTGTTGTAAAACAGCACTATCTTCTGGTTTTTTCATCGCCAGCAAAGTGCAAATGGCAGTCGCAGCCGTTGTTTTGGCAGTTGAAACGCCTAAAAAATCGCCAATCGCCCGAAGCACCGCGCCCGTGTCGCCGATCCACGGAAAATGATCGTGCCCTTCCAACAAAAACAATGCCGCATTTGGAATATGCGCCGCCAGATATTGGCTAAACGCCACCGGCATTAGGCGGTCGCCCCGGCGATGCAGCACTAGCGTGGGCATCGACAGTTCGGACAGCAAGTAACGCACATCAATTTCCAAATTCATCCGGTACAAAATCTCCGCCGTTTTGGGGCTGGCGCTCCTGCGCAGGAAAGCCGCCCAGGCGCGTTGGTAAGTCTCATCCTCAGCAATGCTTGGTGCCATCAGACGCAATCCGATAGGCGTACCCCATTGATTGGCAATGAGTTGCAAAGATTTTTCGTGCAGTTCTAATGGAATACCAATCGGATAATCCGGCATTTGTTTCCAACAAGCATAACTCCCAAACAAAATCAGCGCCCGCGTGCGCTCCGGGTAAGTCGCGGCAAACAAAATCGCAATCGTGCCCCCTTCCGAAAAGCCAAACAGCGCCGCTTTTTCAATGTTTTCCTGATTCAAAATAGCGGTAATATCCTCCATCCGCTCGTCCAGTTCCGGCAGTTGCGATTCATTCACCCGATCCGACAGCCCGACGCCACGCTTGTCAAAAACAATGAGTTTACAAAATTTGGAAAGCGCAGCAATCCATTCGGACACCCCCGGCAGATTCCAGTTTTCTTCCACATTCGACACCCAGCCATTCACCACCACCAGCGGCAGGTCGCCTTCACCAATCACCTGGTAAGCAATTTGTAAATCTCCGGCGCGGGCATATTTGATCGTTGGAAACATGTGGACAAACTAAAGAAAAAATTCAGAAAGTCAAGTGTATGTTCCAAAACAACTTATTCACCAGGCGTTTCTTGCAACATTTGCTGAACGGCGGCGAATTCCTGCGGGTCATTCACATTGCGTAAAGCATCGGGATTTTGATGTGACAGATCGGATTATTGTGAAATTGCAAAAGCATGATGCCGTGCTATCTGCTATCGAGCACTTCAGCGATTATATCAAAAGTGAAACGCTGGCGAATTCACTCGATTTGATTGAAGGCTTAACTGGTGGCGAGAAAGTTGAATTGCCGGGTGAGTTGGAGTTGGGAATTCAGGTGCAGAAAGCGTAATTTTACATTGTTTATAGTATAATTCGACTACAGTATATCATAATACGATGTTTTATGATGCCTGTAGCCGAATTTTTTTAATAAAAATCAAAAAATATTACTTTTTAGTAGTATTTGTTGTCGTTGCCTCTTTTTTCTGCACAATCGGCAGGCGAATCTGCGAAGGATACATAGCGGAATGATGCACTTTATTATGTGCCGTCACGCCAATTGCCTCATCATAATTATTGCCACCGGTATTCATATTGCGATCAAAACGCGGGAAATTACTACTCGAAATTTCGATGCGAATGCGGTGCCCTTTTTCAAAATAATTGCTGGTGGACATTGGGGTCATTTCCACTTTATATACTT
>CAZFBN010000143.1:0-14569 GCA_964517145.1 uncultured Saprospiraceae bacterium | reverse complement strand
AAATCGCGCTGGGCATTAGCGGCAGGCAATATTGAAGAAGTAGAGGATGGAAGGCGCGGTGATAATAGTCCTTTTGCGAAAGCTATTCTAAGTTATCTACAATCCAATACAGAAGAGAAATTTCCCGTCTTCGATTTTATCAATCAAGTAACCAAAATCACCGTACAAAATGCAAAGCAGACGCCTATCGGTGGTCCACTCTTCAAAGGTGATGACCTCGGCGGGCAGTTTGTATTCTATCTCAAAACCGACCCCGAAGAAACCCTCTGGCAAAAAGCCAAAACTCTCGACACCGCCGCCGCTTATGACGACTACATAGACGAATACGAACACCGCAAAGGAAGATATTTGCAAGAAGCTTACCGACTGCTTGAAGCTGCCGAAGACCGCGAAGCCTGGGAAACCGTTCAAGCATTTCCTACCCTTACTGCTTGTCGCCGATATTTAAGCAACTTTTCCAATGGACGTTTTCGGGAAGCCGCACAGGCAAAAATTGCCGAGCTAAAATCCACTACTCGCATTATTCCACCACCCGAAGAAAAAATCCTCCTCCCCGACCCACCCATTCCCCCCTTGGGGGGTAGGGGGCTTGTACCCAATAACCTCATTCTTGTAGAAGGCGGCACTTTCTTAATGGGCAGCAAAGACGACGATAACGAAAAACCCATTCACGAAGTGAAACTTGACTCCTTCTACATCGGCAAGTACCCCGTCACTTTTGAGGAGTACGATTCCTTCTGCGAAGCTACCAAGCGCGACAAGCCCGGCGACCAAGATTGGGGACGCGCCCGCCGCCCGGTCATCAACGTGCGCTGGTACGACGCGGTAGCCTACTGCAACTGGCTCAGCGAGCAGCAAAACCTACAACCAGTTTATACCATCAATGGTGACAACGTAGGCGTCAACTGGCGCGCCACGGGCTACCGCCTGCCCACCGAAGCCGAGTGGGAATACGCGGCACGCGGTGGCAACAAATCCCTCCACTTGGGGGAGGGTAAGGGAGGGGCTGGCTACAAATACGCGGGTAGCAATGACTTGGACAAAGTAGGTTGGTACAGTGCCAACGCTGGTAGCCAAACGCACCCCGTAGGCGAAAAGGACGAAAACGAACTCGGCATACACGATATGAGCGGCAACGTATGGGAGTGGTGCTGGGACTGGTATGCCCCCTATCCAAATCCCCCCTCGGGAGATAGAGGGGGCGTTGAAAATCCACGTGGACCGGAAAAAGGCGATTATCGCGTGGTTCGTGGCGGGTCCTGGAGCAGCAATCCTAGTAACTGCCGCGCTGCGAATCGCTACTGGGACTATCCAACTCTTCGTTACCTCGATTTCGGTTTTCGTTTGGTCCGGCATTTATAACCCTTGGTCACTTTTACCCTTTTTATGGGGTACGGGTTTGTACCCCGACCATAGTCGGGGTCGTTTTTTTTGTATCGGCGACTTCAGTCGCTGCCCTCGTATGCTCTTCGGCGGCTGAAAGCACGCCGCTACTACGCGCCGTCGAAAAAGGCATTGAAAAAGTGCTCGCGCAGTTGTAGGAAATTTCTAAATCTTCTTAATGCTTTGATATATAATCATTTTGCAAATCCAGCATGATTTTTTGTAGGCTCGTCAAATGCTCTGACGCGTGCGCTGAGTGATCCGATACGTGCACTGAATGATCCGATGCGTGCGCTGAATGATCTGACACGTGCGCCAAATGATCTGACACGTGCACCGAATGATTTGATACGTGCACCGAATGATTTGACACGTGCACCGAATGATCTGACGCGTGCGCCGAATAATCCGACGCGTGCGCCGAATGATCTGACGCGTGCGCCGAGTGATCTGATGCGTGCACTGAGTGATCCGACGCGTGCACCGAGTGATCTGACGCGTGTACCGAGTGATCCGACGCGTGCACCGAGTGATCCGATACGTGCACTGAGTCATCCGACGCGTGCACCGAGTGATCCGATGCGTGCACTGAATGATCTGATGCGTGCACTGAGTAATCTGATGCGTGCGCTGAATGATCTGACGCGTGCACTGAATGATCTGATGCGTGCACTGAGTAATCTGACGCGTGCACCGAGTGATCTGACGCGTGCACCGAGTGATCTGACGCGTGTACCGAGTGATCTGACGGCGTGGTCAGATGATCCGACGGCGTGAGCGAGTCACTTGGCGGCGTGGTCAAATGATCGGATGACATGAGCGAATCGTTCGGCGGCGTGAAAAAATGATTAGACGGCGTCGCCGGATAATCGGACGGCGTCGCCGGATAATCGGATGGCGTCGCAGGATGATCGAATGGCGTCGTTGGATGATCGGATGGCGTGCACAAATCATTTGTTGGGTTTGTCAGATGGCGGATTTTGTTCAACAAAAAGAGCGCAGATTTTAGGAAACATGCAGCAGGGGGATATTGGGTCTAAGGGGTTGTGTTGCCCTTTACATTTTGCAACGCTTAAAGCTTTAGGAAAGCGGGTCCATTTTCATTGGTCGAGTTTTTGGGGTGGTTGATGCCATGCGCAGGGGCTTCTGACCAAAATCGATGCAAGTGTGGAGCGAATTGCGGAAATTTATTGTATTCAATTTAAAAAAACGAGTTATGATGGAAGATTTTGGAAATCAAACGCCGACGAATAGCAGCGATCCTAAGGTGGTGAGCATTGTAGCTTATATTCCTGCGGTGGGCTGGCTGATTGCATTGATTTTGAACAATCCGAAAAGCGACCTGGGGTCGTTTCATGTGCGGCAGGCGCTGGGTATTTTTTTGCTGACGGTGGTGGCGCGCTGGGCTGTGATGATTCCATTTTTTGGCTGGATCGCGAGTGGCGCTGGTACAATGCTAGCCATTGTGCTGTGGATTCTGGGGGTGCTGAGTGCGTTCCAGGGGGAGAAGAAACTGGTGTCGGTGCTGGGCGAGTCTTTTCAGGATTGGTTTAGGACGCTGTAAGCACGCAACTGAACAAAAATGGGTGGAGGGTTTAATTTGCACAAGTTTAACCTAAAATTAATCGGTGATTTTGTGCTTCTGCAAAGTATTTGCTAATTTTAGCTGATTATTCGCAAACAAAACGCTCAAAATATGGAAAACCCGGGCAACCAAACGCCTACTACTGGCACAGATCCGAAAGTAGTGGCTATTGTATCTTACATCACGCTAATCGGTTGGATTGTAGCGCTGATTTTGAACAATCCGAAGTCAGAATTTGCATCTTTTCACATCCGCCAGGCATTGGGTATCTTTTTAGTGGGAATCGTACTGAGCATCATTCCATTCGTGAACTTGGTGGGATGGATTGTATCATTAGTGCTTTGGATTTTGGGGCTTCTCAGCGCCATTCAAGGTCAAATGAAGCCAGTGCCAGTGGTAGGGGCGTATTTCCAGCAGTGGTTCAAGGCACTGTAATACCCAATTTGAAATGAGAGGACGTCAATAGGGAGCTTTAAAATTGAACACATTTCATTTGTAATTGCACACGGAGGGGCTGATAAGCAATAAATTGTAATTTCAGTAAATTTCGCAGCGCTTCGTGAGCATGTTGCTCGCTATTATTTATCCCTTTTTAAAAGTCATCTGGCGAGCAGCATTTGAGATAACAGCCATGCTCCCTTACATTTTGGAGGCAAATGACGCCAGCAGCGCTTTGTCTCCAAAATGCTTTATAGAATCTCATCTGACATCCGTTATCTGACTTCCGACTTCCGTCATCTGACATCCAATTCCTCTAGTAAAGCGCCATATCAAAGCGCCAGCGGTAGTTTTGGGTGAGCGGATGCTGATGCCCCCAGCGGCGGAAGAGCGCAATGGCTACCCGGCGAGGTAAATCATTGTTCCACTGCTTGTTGTGGGTAGTCGCTTCAATAACCAGTTGAATGGCGGTTTCCATTTTTTGGTCGCGTACCACCGTGCGCGCTTTGTCCATTGCGTTTGCAGCGGGCGAACCATCATTTTCCATTTGAATCCATTGCGCCAGGGTGCGCACATCTTCGGCGTCGTCGTGCAATGGATCGCCGAGGTGAATGTTTTCAACGAGTTCGAGCGCCCATTCGGGTTGTCCAAATACAATATGCTTTGCAAAAGCCAGTTTTGCCTCTTTCACATCGGGGTTAGCCTGGATGAATTGTTCCAGTTTGTCGAGTGCAGCGGGGTCTGCATTGCCATTGATATTTGCCAAAATATTTGCCAAGGAATCCTTCCGCTCATCGGGAATGTACTCATCGAGCCAGCGTTCAATGGCAGGTCGCGGGTAAGCGCCCATAAATTCGCCAATCACCTTGCCTTGATAAAACATTTTAACATTCGGAATGCTCATAATCTGGTACGCCTCTGCCAATTCCGGCGCTTCTTCGGTATTGACTTTTACCAGCGTCCAACGATCTGCTTGTTCTTTTGCCAATTGTTCGATCACTGGACCCAGCACACGGCACGGACCGCACCAGGACGCCCAGAAATCAACCACTACGGGCGTTTCAAAACTTTTTTCAATAACAGCGGTCTGAAAATCCATATTTGTCATGGGTAATATTTTAAAGCATAGCCATTTAAAATCAAAATCGACGAATCGTCCTGTATAAATTTGCACGCAAAATAGGGGTACTGCAATTCATAATACGTCGTCTATACGACGAAAGTTCGTGATAACAAATAAAAGTCATTTTGAAGCTTTAAAAATTCCGCTAAGTATGGAGACAAAAATAAATTTAACCACAAGGTGCACGAAGATTTTTCACAAAGTCCACGAAATAAAGCGCTTGTGTGCTTAGTGAAGCCTTTGTGATCCTTGTGGTTAAGTATAGTTATTCGTGTCTTTTTACTTACTTATCCGAGCAATAGCGACCAAGGTATAAACCCTGTAATTAGAGTATTCAAATTAAAAACAATTGTCATGAAAAACACATTGCCTATTCTGTTTATTTTTTTGGCTTTGCCACTTTTTGCACAGCACGAAACCCTGTTCGACGATTTTGACATCCGGGGTGCTTTTGGAGGTCCTATCGTAGAAATTGGTACCCTGGCAGGCGAAACCGGTGCGGACGTTGGCGGCGGTGGCGCTTTGCTCATCAACGACTTTTTCCTGGGCGGCTACGGCATGGGCACGAGCTATCCCGATATCCGGCTGAATAGTCGCGATTACAATGTGCGCTTCAAGCATGGTGGCTTCTGGCTGGGCTATACGGTGAAGGAAAATAAATTGCTGCACTTGTATTCGAGTGTAAAAGTTGGCTGGGGACGCGCTCAGTTGCGCCGAGACGGGGAAACGGAGTACACCGACCGACATTTTGCACTTACGCCGGAATTGGGGCTGGAGGTCAATATTTTTGATTGGTTTAAACTTGGACTCACCGGGGGCTATCGCTATGTCAATGGCATCAACGCGCTGCCAGGGCTTGATAATAGTGACTTTAGCAGTCCAGTGGGCATTCTTACTTTCCGCTTTGGCGGCTTTGATGATGATTGGGATTGGGATGATTGATATTGGATGTTGGATATTGGATGTTAGATGTTGGATTTGCGAATTGCAGTTTGTTTTAAGGCGGATTGTAATTCGTAAATCCAAATTCGTAAATTGTAAATCCATAAATCTTTTATCTTTGCGGGAAAATTTTCCGACATGTTAATTTCCCTATTCAAAGCCATCCACATTATTGGATTCGTTTCCTGGTTTGCAGCCTTGTTTTTTTTAGGACGCTTGCTGGTCAATCTGGTTGAAATCAACCTGAAACCACAGCCGGAGCGCGATATTTTGAAGCAAAGCCTGAGCGGCATGGCGCATCGTTTGTACAAAATCATTATGAATCCGGCGATGATGATTACCTGGACGGCGGGCATCGGCATGCTGGTGGTGCCTTTTGTAGATAAAAATTATCCGAATTACCTTAGTTCTGAAGTCGGCACACCGGGTTGGATGCACGCGAAATTATTGTTGGTCGTCTTGCTCACCGTTTTTCATGTTTGGAATAAAATAGCGCTGCGCAAAATAGAAACTGGCACCAATCGCCTTAGTTCTTTCCAACTGCGCCTGGCAAATGAAATTCCAACCGTTTTCCTGGCAGCAATGGTGTTTCTTGCTGTTTATGGCAAAGCAGGCATTTTGAACTATGGCATGTTGTTTGGCGGCGTGGCGTTGTTTGCAATATTGGTTTACATGGGTGCCCGCGCTTACAAAAAAAGACGCGAAACTAACCCTGCTGCGTAAGTTGTTGCGTTTTATAATATCAGATTGCTAGGTTCAAACTGGATTGCCATGGCAGAAAGCAAAAACATTCTGGTGGTAGAAGATGATCTCAATCTGGGATTTTTGCTCGTCGAATTGCTCGAAAGCGAAGGTTTTTCTGTCAAACTTTGCAAAGACGGGCAAATGGGGCTGGCGGCAATTCAGCGCGCGCCCTACGATCTGTGCATTTTAGATGTGATGATGCCACGTTTGGATGGATTTTCACTTGCCGAACAAATTAAAGCTCAATACGCGGATTTGCCTTTTTTGTTTTTAACTGCAAAATCGCGTAAGGAGGACAAACTCAAGGGCTATGCCTGTGGTGCTGAAGATTATATGACCAAGCCATTTGAAGAAGAAGAATTGTTGTGCAAAATCAACGTCATTCTTCGGCGCAAGCAAGCAGTTGAAACGCCATACGTAGCGAGCCATTTATTCCAAATTGGGGATTATATTTTTGATTACGATTTGCAGGAACTGCGCTACAAAGACCTCGTGCATCGCCTCACCGAAAAAGAAAATGATATATTGCGATTGCTGTGCCAGCACCAAAATCAAATCCTTCGCCGCGATGACGCTGTGGAGCAGGTGTATGGACGCCGCGATTATTTCCTCGGTCGCAGCTTTGATGTATTTATTTCCCGTCTTCGCAAACTTCTCAAGGACGACCCTCGCATCAGCATCGAAAATGTGTTTAAAGTAGGCTTCATTTTGAAAGTAGAAACATAATATTTTCAAGGATTGCTTACCTTTTTGTTACCTATTTTTTTAAATTTGTTACAATACCCGTTAAAACAATCCATATGCAACAGCTGGATTACGATTACATCATTATCGGAAGCGGATTTGGTGGCTCGGTGAGTGCGCTGCGGCTTGCGGAAAAAGGTTATAAAGTGCTGGTCATTGAGAAAGGGAAATGGTTTCGTGCGGAAGACTTTCCAAAAACCAACTGGAACCTGCGCAAATGGCTGTGGCTGCCAGCCTTGGGGTGGTTTGGCATTTTAAAATTGACTTTTTTTCGACATGTGTCTATCCTGTCAGGCACCGGCGTGGGCGGCGGCTCACTGGTGTACGGCAATACCTTGCCTGTGCCGAAGCCCGAATTTTTTCAAACTGGCAGCTGGCGTCATTTAGCAGACTGGCAAAGCGAATTGGCACCATTTTACAAAATAGCAGCCCGAATGCTGGGCGCATCCACGAATCCTACGCTCTTTGCGGGGGATTTGGCATTGCAACAATTGGCGCAAGAAATTGGGATGGAATCGCATTTTTCAGCAACTGACGTAGCCGTTTATTTCGGAAAACCAGGCAAAACCGTGCCAGACCCCTATTTTGAAGGCAAAGGTCCTACTCGTACCGGCTGCATTTATTGCGGCGGCTGCATGACTGGCTGTCGGCACAATGCAAAGAATACGCTTGATAAAAACTATCTGCACCTGGCGCAGCAATTGGGCGCAAGCATTCTGGCTGAAAAAGAAGTGATCGATGTAAAACCCATTGCGGACGCGGACGGCGCTCAAGGCTACACTCTGCGCTATCGCTCGGCTACTCGTTGGTTTCAAAAAGGAGGCAGCTTTACCACGAAGGGCGTCGTTTTTGCAGGTGGCGTGTTAGGAACCGTGAAATTATTATTGCAACTCAAACAAAAATCGCTGCCGCGTTTGTCGGATTGGGTAGGGCAGGGGATTCGCACGAACAACGAAAGCCTGATTCCCATCACCAATCTTGACGGCAGCAAAGACTTGTCGCAGGGCGTGGCGATTGGCTCCATTTTGCATACTGACGCCGACAGTCACCTCGAACCCGTGCGTTATGCGCCAGGCTCTGGTTTCTGGCGGCTGCTGATGCTCCCGATGGTACAAGGAAGCAATGTTTTTGTTCGGATTTTGAATATTTTAAAAGATTGGCTACTACATCCGATCCACAATTTGAAATGGCTGTTGGTAAAAGACTGGGCGAAGCACACGTCGATTTTGCTGTTTATGCAGCATTTGGACAGCACGTTGCGCCTGTCGCGTACCTGGCTTGGTACGATCAATACCTTCCTGGATCAAGGAAAAAGTCCAAGCGCATTTATTCCGCGCGCCAGCGATCTGGCAGAACGGTATCGGCGATTGATTGGTGGAAAAACCACTGTGTTTGCGTTGGAGCCGCTGCTCGGCATTCCTTCTACGGCGCATATTCTGGGCGGCTGCGTCATGGGGGCAGATGCGACGGAGGGCGTTATCAATCAAGATAATCAGGTGTTTGGTTATCAAAATATGATGGTTTGTGATGGCTCGATGATTTCAGCCAATCCTGGCGTGAATCCTTCCCTTTCGATTACGGCTATTGCCGAACGCGCCATGAGCCGGATACCTGCAAAAGTGCCAGTAATAGAAAAATGGCATGCGGAAGCCTGAAAAACATTTGAGGTTGAAAAAAATGTAAAAATTTTCGATTTTTTCTTGAACGTCTGCAAGGGGTAATCTGTTTCTACCAAAATTTTCTCAAACCCCTTGCCGTATGCATGCGCTCGATTTAACCCATCCTTTGGTTTTTGCAACAATGGCTTTGGCAGTCGCTGCCATTGTTTTTATGCGTTACGTTTTTGTAGCGGGCACGTTTCATCTCATTTTTTATGTTTTTGCAAAAGAACGCTTTGCGCATCGAAAAATCAATTATCGCTTGCGGCAGCCCGGACAATCCTGGAGAGAAGTGCGCTGGTCGGCGCTGACCTCATTGGCATTTGGTGTAGCCGGTACATTGATGTTACTTGCCTGGCAAAAGGGTTATACCCAAATTTATAATAACGTCAAAGATTATGGCTGGACTTATTTAGTGGCGAGTTTAATCATTGCATTGTTATTACATGAGACGTATTATTACTGGCTGCACCGTTGGATGCACCATCCAAAAGTATATCGCAAAGTACACAAGGTACACCATGACAGCATCGTTACCTCTCCCTGGACATCGTTCTCCTTTCATCCGCTCGAATCGGCATTACAAGCTATTTTAGTGCCACTATTGGTTTTTATATTGCCATTACATTACAGCGTTGTTGTAATAATGCTTACTTTAATGACGATTTCTGCTACCATTAACCATTTAGACATTGAAATTTATCCAAAAGGCACGGCAGACAACTGGTTTGGGCGGTGGTTCATCGGCGCTACGCATCATAGCTTGCATCATGCGGAATTCCGCACCAATTATGGTTTGTATTTCACGTTTTGGGATAAGTGGATGAAGACGGAAAGTGCGAAGTTTAAGGAAAAATTTCGCGAAAAAACGAGCCATTAACAGAAGTCATTTACGTTTCATCAAAATTTTCTTTACTTTCCCGCTGAGACCTATTTTTAAAAACCGGTATATTTTATAAAGTTGAAAATGAATCACATTCTCCTCATCGGGCAAGGTAACATTGGTACTTTTGTAGGCGCAGCCTTGCAATCGCCTGAAAATAAAGTGTCGCACTACGTTCGCAACATCCAAAAACTTAGAGAAACGGTTGGTTTACAGTTTTCCGATCTGCGTCGTCCGCCTCATAAAATTAAAAAAAAAACAACCTATCATTATTCTGTCATTACTGATTTGCATCATATTCAGCAATTTGATTACATTATCATTCCGGTAGCGCATTATCAATTCCGATCTGTGCTGCTTTCCATTCAACCATTGTTGAAAACCGAGCAAGTGCTGGTATTATCTGGCAATTTGTGGGATGATTTCGAGTGGTTGGCGCAACATTTGACCAATCCGTACCTGTTTGCGTTTCCAAATTTTGGGGGCACAATTGTTAACAATGCTTTGCAGGGCTGGCTCACTACAAATTTTACTTTGGGCATTACGAATGCCGAGTATAATGTTCAACTAAATGATTTCCAACAAATTTTAATCAATGCCGGATTTCGACCTAGGCTGGAAAAAGACATCCAAGGCTGGCTCAAGACTCATTTTGCCTTCAATGCCGCGCTGCTAGCCGAAGCTGCCCGACAAAACGGCTTTCAAAATATGACCAAACAGTGGCATAGCATCACCCGTATGTACCGCCTTATGCAGGAATGTATGGCGATAGCTGAAAAAGAGGGCGTCAATGTTCGGCATTTTCCAGAAGGACGCACTGCGTTTCAGCCATTGTGGTGGAATGCTTTAAAAATGTACCTGATGTTTCACCTGCCTGGGCTGGCAAAAAGTGTCGATGCTTCCCGAAATATCATGGATTGGATAAGTTATGCTAAAGAATTAGGAAAAACAGCTGAAATGTTACATTTTGAAGCGCCATTATTACATTCTTATCAATCTATTTGGCAACAAAATATTGAATGACTTCTTTTTGGACTTGAATCCATACACCCAAGGGGATGAATTGCTTGTCAATTTTTGTCTAAATTGCAGTTTTACAATCATCAAAAACACCTTACCCTGATATGAAAAAACTAATTCTTGCTATTTCGGCAATTTGCTTATTAATTGCTTGCAACAAAACGGAAACTGCCGACACTATTTTTATCAACGGCAATATTTATACCGTCAATGAGGCTCAACCTCGCGCTGAGGCGATTGCCGTGAAGGACGGGCGGATTGTAGCCGTTGGTAGCAATGCGGACATGGAACAATGGAAAGGGGAAACGACGGAAATCATTGATTTGGAAGGCAATTTTGCAATGCCAGGCTTTATCGAAGGGCATGGACACTTCTCAGGATTGGGACAAAGTTTGATGAACTTGAATTTTTTGAAGTCGAGAAGCTGGGAAGAAATCGTTGCCATGGTGGCGGAGCAGGCTAAAACGGCGAAACCCGGCGAGTGGATTGTGGGTCGCGGCTGGCACCAGGAAAAATGGGAACATTCACCAGATAAACAAGTCTTGGGATACCCTTATCACGATGAGTTAAGCCATGTATCTCCGAATAATCCGGTATTGTTGCGGCACGCCAGTGGTCATGGGCTTTTCGCAAACAAAAAAGCGATGGAATTAGCGGGTATTTCCGCGGAAACACCGAATCCAAGCGGCGGTGAAATCGTGCGCGACTCGCGTGGCGAGGCAATCGGGGTGTTTGAAGAGCGGGCAATGGGATTAGTTGTTGCAGCGTATCAGGCTTATCGTGATAGCTTGTCGAAAGAAGCATTGAAAGAAGAGTGGTTGAAAGGAATCGAACTGGCGCAGCAGGAGTGTTTGGCAAAAGGCATTACTTCTTTTCAGGATGCGGGGTCTTCCCAAGAGGAAATTCAGTGGTATAAAGAGCTAGCCGAGCAGGGTAAATTTGATTTGCGCCTGTGGGCGATGATTCGGCACCGTTACCCGGAAATTCAAGATAAAATTGCGGGTTTACCTATTGTAAATGCGGGCAATCACTTTTTTACTTGTCGGGCAATCAAGTCGGAAGTGGATGGAGCGCTCGGCTCGTATGGCGCATGGTTATTGGCTTCTTATGATGACAAACGGGATTTTGTAGGTCAAAACACGACCAAAGTGGAAGACGTGGAGGCAATTGCCAAATTGTGTATGGATAATGGTTTGCAATTATGCGTACATGCCATCGGCGACCGTGCGAATCAGGAAGTGTTGAATATCATGGAAAAAGAATTTAAAAATAATCCGAATAAAAAAGATGTACGTTGGCGTATTGAGCATTCACAACACCTTGATCCTGCGGACATTCCGCGTTTTGCTGAATTAGGTGTGATTGCTGCCATGCAAGGCATTCATTGTACGTCGGATGCGCCGTTTGTGGTGAAGCGTTTGGGCGAGAAGCGCGCGCGCGAAGGGGCTTACCCCTGGCGTTCGTTGCTGGATGCGGGCGCTGTGGTGACCAATGGCACGGATGCGCCGGTAGAAGATGTGAGTGCGCTGGAAAGTTTTTATGCTTCGGTGACTCGGAAGCGTGCGACGCCGCCGATGATGGAATTTTTCCCGGAACAAAAGATGACGCGCGAGGAAGCCATTTATTCTTACACTTTAGCTTGCGCGTATTCGGCTTTTGAAGAGCAGGATAAAGGCTCATTGGAGCCTGGTAAACTGGCAGATATCGTGGTATTGTCAAAAGATTTGGTGAATTGTTCGGATGAGGAGATTCTACAAACGCAAATTTTGAAAACCATTGTAGGTGGTAAAGTGAAATATCAAAAATAGAAGGATGGGAGGATAGGATAATAGGGTGATGTCGTGATAGGCGAATGAGATAGTAAGCGCGTAGCGTGATTTTTGTGTCGAAATTCCCCAATAACCCTATTCCCCTATCCACCTTTTTGCTATTTTTGTTGCAGAACACGCATCATCATCACATGGAATCCATCAATATTCACACCGTTTGGGAGCAAATTCAAACCTATTTTCAAAATCTAAGCCCAACGGACATTGCCATCTTGAGTGGGGTAGGGGTACTGCTGCTCATTGGGTTGCCTTTGGTAGCGCGCTTGCGCCGCAGGCAACGATTGCGCAGGTACGCACCCATTTTGGTGTTAGAATCCTTCCAGATTTCTCCTCTTGGGCGAGATGCTTTTTTTAAAATCAAAAACAACGGCGAGTTGGCAACGCTGATTTCATTGTTTATTCGCGGACGGCGCGACATCGTATTCAAAAATTCCTTCGTCGGGCACGAATTACACCGCGATAAAACTTACAGCATTTTAATGGAAGCCACTACCAAAGACAAAATCGAAGATAATTTTACCATCGAATTGAATTATATTGATCGGATTGGCAATGTGTATAAACAAGCATTTGAATTAAATGCTAGAACGGCAAAGACGCCCAAACTGGTAAAAGCCAGGTGATCGAAATAGCAGCAATCACCCTTTTGGATAAAAATAATTAGAACAATTGACGCAGCCTGATGGCGCTACAATGCCCTTCTGCATCAATTACTTGCAGGATTCATGCGCTCAAACGCCACTTTTAACTCCGCAGGTCCCGCATTCAGCATCGCTTCGCTAAATCCGTAGGTCAATTCCTGCTTGCCTTCCTCCATTTGTTGAAAAATCGCTTCAATAAAACCACTCACCGGCGGCGCAAAATCATGCAAGCCCTTGCCACCCAGGTCGGTATTCAGCGCAGGTGGAATGATTTCTATTACATCAATATTACGTGCTTTTAATAAATGCCGCAAAGAAAGCGTATAAGAATGTAAAAAAGCTTTGGTCGCACAATAAATCGGCACTTTCGTCAGCGGCGTAAAGGATAGACCCGATGTGACGTTCATAATTGTGTCCAACGAAGGCAATTGCAGGAATAATTGATTCAAATGCACCGGCGCTTCAATGTTAATCGCAATTTCTTCCTGCGCACGCGTAAAAAATTGCGCGTCATCAAGCCCCATCCAGTTTTGGATACCCGCATTATTCACCAAAATATGCAAATCGGAGTGCTCCGCCGTCACCCATTCATACAAAGCTTCGCGCTCTTCCGAGCTGGAAAGGTCGCACTGTTTTGTAATCAAGCCATTTAGCTTCGCAGCCGCCTCTTGCAGCGCCGATGCCCGCCTTCCGCACACGATCACCGTATTCCCATCTTTTAAAAATTGCTCCGCCAAGGCAAAACCAATGCCCGACGCCCCGCCGGTAATAAGGATTTTTTTATACGTGATTTTCATAAATGGCGTATGACTTTTTTATAATTCAAACAAAACTCGCAACTTATTTTCTGAATCGACATGATAATTAACAGGTAAATATTCGATACTTTTGAAGTCGGTAAATTATCAAAAGGGAAAGGTACGAGTACAATTTTATGCTTCATGCGTCAGCGGTTCTCCATCGGTGAGTGAGTAAATATCTTCGGCTTTGTCCGCTAAAAAATCAAAGGCACTATTCCTGGCAATACTCTGCAACCATAGGCTATCTTCCAACTCATCTTCTGCTTCGGGCACCAAAATAATCACCTTCACCTCGGTGTTGGCTCCTCTCAAGGGCGTTTCTACGCGCAACACGCCTTTTTCATCTACTTTTCCTTTGAGTTCTAAGGCTTTCATGGCTTTTTATTTTGGTTAACAATGAAGGGAGGAAATTCGTTCTGAATGTTACAAAAAGTCCCAGATGCAATACGGTGCTAGTATAGTTAAGGTAGCATGATAATCTATGTTGCATTTAGGTTTTTTTATCCAATTATTGATATTGTTGTACCTAAATTACCATTACCAGTTTTATTAAGATCATTTTTTATTATATCAAGTAATTTGTGGACTTTAAATCCAATATCAATAATTTCAATTCTTTGTTTTTCTGACAGATTTAAATCGTGTCCATGAACAACTTTATTTCTAATTTGCCAGAATTGTTGAAAAATATCTCTAGTTTCAGTATCTAAAATTCCTTTTTCATAAAGTAAGTTTATTTGTCGAATGGGAGAAATGGGCATTTTAAGATTTTCAAAATT
>CAZFBN010000142.1:0-14810 GCA_964517145.1 uncultured Saprospiraceae bacterium | reverse complement strand
TAGCGCACCTGCTTTGGGAGCAGGGGGTCGAGAGTTCGAATCCCTCCGCCCCGACTGATTGTAAATCAAGGAGTTACGACGAATGTTGTAGCTCCTTTTTTATTTGCGGTGGAAAAATAGTGGAAATTTTTCCAAGAGGCATTTCAAATTTACGACAAAAGTTGTAAACAAGCTATAGTCCAAAAGACTGATTTCAGGAAAGGTGTCAAGATATCTAAGTATCTAAATTCTATTAGAAAATTTTGAAAAATTCCTACTCCAAAAAATCTCGACTACACACCAAGCTAGCTACTAAAGGGAAAAGGTAATTTCTGGATATGAAAGAAAGAAAGGCGTCAAAATTTTAAAACTGATTATGAGTCAGATGCTCTAACCGACTGAGCTATGGGACCAGTAAGGGTTTTCGCTTCACTTGCTTTGCATCCCGTAAACAATCCGTAAACAAAGCTGTGCAAAACTACAATTTTTTCTCCAAAATGGTTCAGACCTAGATGGAGTTTTTCCCAAATCAAAACATATTAACAATTTTATAATATATTATTTATCTTTTACTACTTCTCTTTATTAATCAAAAACAGAAAATTCGATCTGCAAGAGAATCTGCCTCGATGTTGTAATTATTTTCCTTTTGATTAAACTTTCCATATTCCTAAACAAAAATGCTCCTATTATGGAAACTGTAGAAAAAAAGAAGCGGTTTGTAAATCGCTCACAACAAAAGAAAGAACCGCTTACCCGCGAAAGCTTAATTGCTCAAAAACGTGAAATTGAAAAGAAAATCAGGCTGTTACAACTGGAACTCCAAGCTGTTGACATTGAACTCGAATTTTTACCTGAAAATGCTGAAAATGAAACTGCGGGCTAAAGTTCAATAGGAGGCTCCCTTTTGGGAGATTGGTCACTGGGTATTTTACTCGGTGGCTTTTTAAAAAATGGATTTAAAGAGGTTGGTAGCATTCTTTGTTTACATAAAATTCCAAAAAGTATCCTCCACAAATTGTATTTCATTTTCAGAAGCGATTCGGTTAATCTCTCAATGAAAATTACAAATGATGAAATCTTCTACATCGTGATAGTTTTCCGACACTTGAAAATTCCTTCGATGATGAACTATTCACGCTCTATTGAGCGTACTGGCGCCCCAAAGTTTCGTCAATGATGACTAAATCAGCGCCGATTTCACGCGCTAATACAATGACTTCGGCTTCACCTCGGTCTAAGTCGGTTAAATATTCCACTGCGCTTGGATTTTGGACTGCTTGAATATCCACCCAAGCTAAGCCGGTTAAGTCTGTATAGTAATTTTTTTCTTTGCCGGCTTCTATCTCTTCCCAAACTGCCGTAGGGATAATAACCGTGCCGTACATCAATTCCAACAGGTGAAATTGGCGAATTTTGAGTAAGGATAAGATAGGGGTGGTATTAGAAATGACTTTACGCATGCTCAAAGTCTTCGCGGATTTGGTCAGCGCTTGGGTTGCCCAAAATAGAAACTTGGTACTCGCCTATCAATTCGAGAAAATCAATGCGGGAACAGCCCAGTAGCTTAGCAGACATGCCGGAGGAAAGCTTTCCTAATTCATATAATTTGATGATAGATACGCGCTGCAATTCGCGTACCAATTCGGGTTCTTGCATACGAAGTGCCAAAGCTAGTTCCGACGGAAACCCAACTTGTATCTCAGCGGTCATAATCTTCTTTTTACAAAGATAATGCTTTTTGGGCAAAGGTAGTTCCCGTTTTTGAGATGCCGGAAGTCAGATGCCAGAAGCACACAGCTCCTGGAGTGCAGCGGTTCCAACTTCCGATTTCGTACTTCCGACTTTTGCGCCCGTTCCCCCCAAAGGAGAATGCTGCGGTGAAGTCCCCCCTAGGGGGATTTAGGGGGCTAGTCCACACTAATATTGGATACCTCTCCGACAGCGTCCTCACTATATCCTGTTGCGTAGTTGTATCGTCGCAGTCCACACTAATATTGGATACCTCTCCGACCAGGTTACAACAATCGTTATTTGATGTGTATGTTGTCGCAGTCCACACTAATATTGGATACCTCTCCGACTTAACAAAAAAAAATTAAAATTATGTTTTCAAAATGTCGCAGTCCACACTAATATTGGATACCTCTCCGACATCACAAATTTTTTAAAAAATGAAAAACTTCATTGTCGCAGTCCACACTAATATTGGATACCTCTCCGACATGACTAAAGATTTGAATAAATTGGCAGAAGATTGTCGCAGTCCACACTAATATTGGATACCTCTCCGACCCCGAACTTACTTGTTTTGAAAGGAGGGGGTGGGGAAAAGGCAATAAAATAGCGACCTTTGAAATCTCAAAAACCCGAAAATGTCTTTTTTTTCTAACCGTAAATCGGGCATTTTTGCCATGTTACTCAAATTTTTAATGTGTTTTTTGCACAATTACCCTGTCACAATTTTGGTAAAAGATGCCAGATTTTTAGATGCCAGATGCGAGACTTACTTGAATGTCAAAGAGTTGCGACCATATTACAAAAACGAATATATAGAAACCTTAACAAAAAATCCAAAATTTTGGTTTTGCCCTGAAATGTTATGCGTACTTACTTGTGCGTCAGAAGATAATGGTGTTTTTGGTGCCAGCTAGTTCGGCTCTGTCGAGATCGTTGCGCCCATATACCCGCAGGCTTTGCACGTCGTGTGCAGAGAGCGGCAGAATGACCAGGCTGTCGTCGGGATCGCCTTTGGCGGCTAATTCTTGCTGGAGCCAATTTTCCAATGTTGTCAAAGAACTTTCATTGATAGCTCCCAAATATACGGATAAATTAATACGATCCAAGCCGTATTCTAAAATTTTGTTGCCCAGGCGAGTACGGAGGTTGTTTTTTGATATAGAGCTTGTTTAAAATTAATGAAAAATCGTAATATCTTTTCAAACTAAGCTCCTACGTTCTCGTGTTTTGGAAGATTCAACAATCTACTCTTGAACAAGAGAATGTAGCGTCGAATTGCCTCTGTCATATTAAATAAAATCTTTAATTTTAAACAACTTCAATTTTAATAAAGAAAAATCATTCATTATTAATATTAAATAGCAAATGAAAGAAAGAAGTTTCTTTATTAGGGTCTTCTACTTTAATTAAAGTATCATTGTTCTTGTCAACTACTTTAAACCCTGTTTCCAATCGGGATTTTAATTCAAAATTAAATGGAAGCCATTTATTACTTGATCTTACTCCAATTATTCGACTTTCGAACCCAGTTGTTGCTTCAGTTGAACTACCTAGTCCGTCTGCTTCATATGTGCCACGTCCAACAAAATACATTTTAGGTAATGCTATATCCATACCTGCGATCGATAATGGCATTTTGTCATCGTCTCCAAATGAAGCCGTTTTTCTTTCAAATATTAATTTATTAGAATTAAATCCATATTCATTTTCACTGTCATAAAACATTTTTCTATATTGAAAAGTATGATTTTTATAAGTACCCTGAATATCAGCGAAAAGTTCGGTAGAGAATCTTGAGTTTTCTTTGAGACTTTCACTTCTATCTGTATCATATTTAAATCTGGCATTTAATAAGCTTATCCCAGCAGAATTGCCTTTAGTTTTGTAAGAAAGCCCAATATCCAATATCCATCGACTTCGCCAGAAAAAAGTCCACTTAGGTTCTTTTCCATCAGGATCAACCAAATTAATCGGATTATTCAATGTGTAGTTAAACGGCGACCACCCCGGATACTTCTCCGCCATTGCATCCACACTCAGCCAGCGGCTTATCTGCGGCTCGTAGTAGCGCGCTCCATAGTAGTAGAGCCCGGTTTCTTCATCCAGTTCTTTGCCATTGAAGAGGTAAGAGCTACGGTCTATATTACGGCTTTCTTCTACAAAGATTTCGCCATAAGGCATATACTCCATATGCTGGTGTACCTCGCCCAGCGCATCGGTTATAAAGCCGGTGCTGCCCAGGTGGTCGGGGTGGTAGTAGTATTCGTACAGCTCGCGGGCGTGCCCCCAGTCACCCCAGGTATCGTCATCCGGTATAGAGTCTCTAGGGTAATAAGGGCTATCTATCTTATCCCAGTCGGCTTCGTTTGCCAGATTATCCCACGGATTCCAGTAGGACCAATGCTCCCAGTCGCCCCAGTTGGAGCCCAAGCCAAACGGACCACCCAAGCCCAGCTTACTTGTGATGCGCTGGTTCTCGGTAAAGATATGCTTGGTATAGCCTGCGGCGTTAATGACCAGTTGCGGACTTACATACACGGTATAATCGCCCAGGTTTTCGCTTTGCGTCACCAATTCCCCATTGATATAAATAAACTGCCCGACATCTTTGCGTTTGATAACACGCTGATCGTCAGCATCATAGGAATAGACATGGCGGCGTTCGTCATCGTCGAGTGCCATCAGGCGGTCTTCCTCATCCCAGAATAAGGCTCTTTTTTGTCCGAAAAAGACATCATCCACGCGGGAGATCATGTTGCCATTGCCGTCGTATTGGTAAGTTTGGTCGCCTATTTGTGTGGCAGCGTGCGGTTGGTCGGAATCGTATTTGTAATCAAAATCGTAAGTAGTCAGGTTGCTGGTTATCCAGCCTGGGCGGTTGGTTTGTCTGCGCTGTTGATACTGCTGTTTTTTCGTAATGTCATGCAGCTTGTTATATTCCATCTCCAAGCCATAGCGCTGGGTGGTGATTTTATTCTTCCAGGTGCCTTGCGCTTTAGTCAGGCGGTATAAATCATCGTATTCAAATTTATATTCAGCTGCGCCACCCAACTGATTCAATTCGGGAAGTGGGGCGTTATTTTTAATACTTAGAATATTCGTAACTTTGTCGTACTTATAGGTATTATCCATCATTGCCCGAGCCAACCGGGTCGTGGCCACCATGTGGCTCAGGCGGCGGCGATCCGGCTCATAATCATAGGTACACTTGGTGCCATTGCCCTGCAATTGGAATACCTTTTGCTCAAATTTATCGTAGCCTACCTGCGTGACATATTTGTACTCAAAATCCCGTTTGCTGCCGCTCAAGCTGTGCAACTTGCCTCCGACGTTATAATTGTAGGTAAGAATTTCCATATCAGGATATACCATGCTGGTCACCCGATTCCAGGTATCATAAGTCCAGCGAGTTGTGAAAGTACGACTTTGTCCATTTTCCAAGCGGATGGTGCGGATGTTTTTAACCACTTCGCCCAAGCGACCGTAGAAGAAAGCTTGTTCGCCCGTTGCGTCTTTTTGTTTACGAATACGCCCGGCACGGTTGAATGTCTCACTAGGATCGCCGTATTCGTAACTCACGTTATTTCGAGGATTAAGCGGATAGCGAATTTCTTTCAAGCGCTCGCGGTCGTAGAAATATTCGATGGCAATGCCGGGTCGAGTTTTACGTAGGTTTTCGGTAATGCGGGCAGTAATATTGCTGGCTAAGTCGTATTTATATTCCGTTGTTCCGGCATCGGGATGAATTCGTTTGGTGCGGCGTCCCAGCCAATCGTATTCGGAAATGATTTCATTGTTTTGGTGATCCGTAACTTTGATCAATTCGTTGATAGCATTGTAAGCAAAACTCGTCCAGATAAAATCGCTGCCATCTTCCAGGTAATCTTTCATTGCCACCTGCCGACCGCGCACATCGGTGAACTGCTCTTTGAAGTTTCCATTCGGATCGGTGACTTTCGTTAAGAATTGAAGATTGCCATTTCGGTCATTCCCAAAAGTGTAAATAGTTTGAGTCAGTGCTCCATCAGGAAGTTTTATGGTTAAGGGGCGATCCAGTATATCATAAGTAGTAACGGTAGGTGCAATTCCATCAACCGTTGAGTTAATGGTACTTTCATTTCCCTTTGACTCTGTAACCGGATATTTGGATTGAGTAGTACGCCCAAACGCATCGAACAAATCATCACCGGATACGATCATTTGCTCCACATCTTCCATCCCTTCCCCAACAAAAATAGACGCATCTTTTTTTACTTGTATTTCCCGCGCCAAGCCATCAATAAAAATGACGGTTTCAATGGGATTATCAGGATGGGCAGGGTCGTAGTGCAGCGTGCGCGCCCAAGGAACGGTAGCATCGGGGTGGTATTCGTGTTTGATGGTGTAATCTACGCCATTGGCAATTTCGTAAGGTGCGGTGATTTTGGTGATGCGCCCCAGGTTGTCAATTTCGTACTTGATTATCTGTCCGTTCATATCGGTGCTACTCAGCATCTGCCCGAAACGCAAGTCGTAGGTAGCCGAGGAACTGTAACCATAACTGTCTGATACGCGGGTCGTATAAGTATGGACGAGAGAATCATAAGCATAAGTGAAGGATAACTGCTCTCCGTTTTGATTTTTGGGGCGGGTAATAGTTTCTAAATTTCCATAGGTATCATACGTCATATCGTAAGTCGCCACCGTTCCATTTTCTAAATACTGGCTTATTTTTGTAACATCGCCGGTGATTGGATTGATTTCCGCCTTTCGCTTTCGGAAAGTCCTGCCGCTACTCCCACCCCTTACCAGCATAGAATCTGCCTTACCGACAATATATTTATCTAGAATATTGTGATACGTGATCGTTGCGGAAAGATCATCATCCGACGTATTGTCTCCTAAGTCTTGGTAAAAGATTGGATTACCAAATTTGTCATATTTATAATTAAAGAAAGTACTTTTTTTGGCAGTTGCCTGTCCTTCGTAGAAGCGTTTTTCCACGCTAGTCAAAGCCGGGAATGCTGCCCCAGCGTCGTCTTTTACAAACGTGGTCGGTAGTGCATTGCCAGTTTGTATATCTTGAAGTTGATAAGTATTAACAGTTTCTGTAAACTTATTGCCGTTTTTATCCTCCAAAAATTCGCTGGTCAGTAAGCCTTTCTCGTAGTAATTTTTGTTATTGAAATTTTGAACATAGGTGCGATACAGCGAATCTCGATTTTGGGTATCGTGTTGCCTGGTGCGAACGGTAGCAAAGCCGTAAAACTCCCGCTCGTGCCGATCATAAAAGCCATTTTCGTACGCAAAAGTCGTCAACATCCGATCCGCCCCATATCCCACATAACCATCAAAAACTTCCACACTATCCAGCGTCCAGACGCTATTGGGCATGGCATAAGTATTTCCCACGCGCTTATAATTAATGGCAATCGTTGATCCCAGTGGACGGTGGATGGATTTGAGTTTGTTGGTTCTACCGATTTTGGAAAGGGAGACGGTGAGATTGTTATCTGCATTTGATGTAAGATAATCGGGATAACCGTCGCCGTTGATGTCTCTGATAGCTGATAATTCTCGACTGGCATTTTGACCTACATTTTCACTGGGGTTAAAACATATCTTTATAAAAAGAAATGGTATATTAATACAACCTGTATAAGCAGCATTAAGCGATTCACTGCTTGAAGACCCTCTGTTAATAGTTTTTGCCTCACCCCACGGAAAATTACCCAAAAATCCATTACCTGTATTTAGTTTTATTTCAAGTGGTTGGTCATAAGCGATTGGAAAACCAGTAGATAAATCAAGAGAGTCTTTATCCACTATCTCGTCAAGCAATCCATCGCCGTTTATATCTTGGAGTATACGATTGACCATGGATTCAGATCTAGAAAGACCATACCCAGCCATTATGCTTGCGTTTCCTATATTGATACCCAAACCAGCACCAAAACTTTCGCTCTCCCCATCTCTAATGGCTTTATAAGTCCAGTTTTCTGGTTGAGCGAATTTGTATCCTAAGTTTAAGGATACTAACCCAGCTTCATAGATTCGATCTGGTAAACCATCGCCATTGATGTCTGATAAACTATACACAGAATTGTCACTGCCATTTCCAAAATTTACATTTAGTCCGACAGAAGAAGGGCCATCTCCTGTTTGAAAAGTAATTTTTTTTGGATCTGTTTTACCTGTTTTACCTTTTGATAATATATAGGTTCCTCCTAAAGTGATGCCATCTGCTTTACTTGAAGATTCATGACTAACTCCAAAATCAGGTATAAAAACGGCGGTATCAGCTAGTGTTCCTTGTGCAGTGGTATATTGAATTTTATTTAAACTAACTATGTCTGGATATAGGTCTCCATTTAAGTCCATAAAATCAGTTATAACACGAGTGGTCGCGTTAGTCCTGGAGTAACTACCATTCAAAGAAAATCCAGCTGCTGCTCCTCCTCCGGCTGCGTAAGAAGTGCTTTCATTTTCGCTGATTTTATTAATGGCTCTTATGGGTCCTCTATTTAATGGAATAGGGCTACTTTGTCTTGGATAATCTTGTCCCATCCGAGAGCTACTCATAATGGCTGCTTTTATATAGGCGTGTTTATCATAACCTTTCCAAGCTGCCTCTTCTTGATAAGGAATTAACATTACAAACAGGCTATTAGCAGGACCGTATGCATTTGCTGTATCTCGCTCTGGATTTTTAGTTAGATTGTTGTCTAACTTTAGAAGAGTTAAATTAATTGGTAAAGTGTCACGCCCTGGATTTCCATTGTAAATAAAATGCCCCCATCCTCGATACAGTGGTCCAAATAGAATGGTCTTTTCTTCATTATCATTCGGCGGATCTCTATATTCTTTATATTTAGCAATATTAAAAGCAACAGGCCAATCATCCATAACAGTAAGCGGAATTCCTCCTATCAATCTCCTACATGTAACATCAGCCCTGCTTTTTGAAAGAAAATTTTCCAGACGCCGGTCAGCTGTGTGGTATTCTATTAACACTTCTTCACCCCTTTTAACATCTTCAAGTGTGAGAATACCTTCTGAGAGGTTGATTATTTCATCTTTAAAAAATTTGAGTATTTTGCTTACGGGTGCTTTATCACGCCTTTTAGCTGAGAAATTGACATCTATTGTATCGAGAATACGTGGAACAAAAATTGGATAGTCGTAAGTAAGATTTGGTTTTATAACAACAGTTTGTGAATCAATAAAAGCTTGTCTCCAAAGAGTAGTTCCTTTTAATTCATCAGGATAGATACTATAATCTACAATGGGAAAAAATTGAAGAAGGGTATCTCTACTATTAATTATTAAAGTATCTGGGAAATTAGCATTAAATGATTTTACATAATAAATATTCGGCTTCCAATTTACGGCTGACCATTCAATATTTGTTTTGGAAGTCAATTTAAACCAAAATTCATCTCCTGTCTGAACGGTATCTTCAAAAACATAAGTCGTATCTACTATGTTATTCCAGGCGAAACTTACTGAATCAACTAGAAATTGCTTTGCCGGAAAGACACCTGGTTCTGATTTCCAAAGTTCAAGCCTCACATCGTCTGTGGTTCTATTTTTTTTGAATGAGCCTGCAAATCTTAAAACTCCATCAATGGGAACAGTAATGCTAATTGGGGCAGAAAGTATAAAATCTTCACTGGGTCTATATTTATAAATGGACTTATTATTAAAATCGACTGAATCTTTTATTAAATCTGATACTTGATATTCAATAGCAGGATCCCATTCTATTTGATCATAGGCACCATCAAATATGGATTGTACTCTAAAGAAAATTCTCTGCCCTTTTCTTATAAAAAGATTTATAGAATGAGAAATAGGGTTGTAGTTAGATATAGTATCGCTCCTCCATTTTTCTGTATCTTCTAATTGTATGGTGGCACGCACGCCATCTGCTGTTTCATATGACCTTCTTCTCAAACTGGTGTCTTGTAAAAGTTTTACCTGACCATTTATCCTGATATTACCCTCAAAAGGGGCTCGCCACATTCGAACAATGTCATGAAGTGGATTTTCTGTAATATTCTTTCTTTCTATTTCAGGATTAAGTTCTCCAAAAGCAGTATCTAAGCTATTAATTTCTCCTACTGGACTTGGTGTATCTGTACTAAACTTTGTAAAGGTAGGATGATTAGTAAGAGAATCTAAATGGTTAAAAAACACTTGTCCATTAGCGACTAAGTCTAGTAATTGATCCCCATTCACATCTTCAAAATAAACGGATGTAACAGATTCTGTGCTATTTGTGCTGCGACCTACAAAACCAGCTATATTTAAATACCCAGCATGGGCTTCGACACCATCACTTTTCATACGGCTTTTCTCTCGAAAATAATTTCCATTTGTTCCCAAAATTGTTACAGATGCTCCAAAAGAAGAATCATTATTCGGACCTGATAAGTTTGGACGGTATAGAAGTTCACTCCCATTTGTAAAAACTTTATCTGGGAGTCCATCTCCATTGAGGTCAATCATTGTAATCAAACCTTCATTTTCAGACTCTGCATAACCAAAATGACCTCCAATTGTATTACTTTTCATGATTGAGACTCCATCTGCAGGGCCTACTGTAATTGCCATGCCAAAACCAAAATCATCTGACTTTGTACCACTAAGTGAGGAAACACGTCCATCAAAACCATCAAGAGGATTTAAGAATTTGGCATCAATATTATCAAATTGTGGCACCCAATTTTTAGCTACAGAAAGAGGATCGTATTTATTATTTACCCGCACCTCATCAAAATAATCCAACTTATGGGTATTGAAGAGCTGCCCCGCTGCATCAAACTCCGAAATACTTGTCAAAAGCGTTTTATAAAAAGCACCTTCTTTATAGTCTAATTCATAGCTTCTAATGTGTTGATTATCAAGTTTAATTTCAATCTTTTTCAGCAAATCAGCAGTAACTCTTTTGAATCCTAACCGGGCGTTGATATCCACATCTTTCCGTTCCTGGAAATTATCTGTTTCTCGATCTCTCGTGAAAAGAATTTTATATTTTCCATCCTCTGAGCCGTGTCCAGTGTAAATGATGTTGTCCACATAAAGTTGATCGCCCATTACTGTTCCACCAGCTAAGCCTGGGTGATTCACATGCCCATAATTATATTTAATAAAATTTCCATATAAGTCTCTGACCTCCAGCAAAGTCCAGTAGCCAATATTCCCTTTGTCATCGGCTAACACGGCATCTTTAATGACATTTGAACCAGGTTTACCGCCATAGAAATATCGAACACCATTTTTGTCTGTTACTTCCCCCCAGTACTCGGTTGGATTTTTGCCGTGCCGAATGATTTTATTAAAAGCGCCTTCCACTCTGGGCCAGAACTGCTTGTCGCCTGTTGTTCGCCCTTCTAATTCCTTCCGATGAGCGGTTGGGAAGAGTTGTTCCCCATTTAAAAGGTAAGTCTCCGTTTCTTTACCGTTATTAAATCTCGGTACCCCCCATCGGGTATCAATTGTAATAGATGGAATGGATAAATCCCAACCCAGTCCTACCCAACTGTGCCCGCCTTCGCTGTTATATCGAAGCGCTAACTCTGGTTGTAAACCTTGTCGTCCAGCAGGCAGCTTGATGGGCAATACTGTTGTTGCACTTCCCATGTTATTAGCCATAGGCACATCCATTAAAGTGACTGCGGCGGCAGGGTCTGCTACTTTGAGGTCTTTAATGGAAGTTGGTGTAAGAGCGCCTGTTTCAGGTGATTCCGGCACCTGGATCACCGCATTGATCATATCGGTGAAATGATTGCTGAGCGATATAATCCTGTGTGTTTCTTCATCAACCGTATCTCGCTGTAAAGCAGTCCAAGTATGATTTTGCTCGTCAAAGAAGAAAGTTTTTATATCTTCCGGCGCAAAACCATGGGGTATTTTATCTTCATCATAGGCAAGTTCTATTTTTACAGCCTTCCCAAATTTTGTGCCATCTGGCAGAAAACGATATCCTTCATGGTAAGCTGTCACATTTACCATTCCGGGGTTGAGCGCAGGTAGGTCTTCATTTCTAAGTGCAATAATGGATAGTTTTTGGGTTTTGATTAAAGCTGCTGGGGGTACTTCTAATTTGGCACCGTTTAAAGTAAGGCGTGTAAATTTTTTAGGATCGTAGGCTGCTTCTGTGGAGACCAGTTTTTTTGATAAATCGTAAGTGTAATCAAAAGGCGCGCCGGCATCGAAAATAATTTCTTTTTGAACGAATCCTTTTTTAGGAAATAAAGCTTTAATGTTGAATGCCCATTTATCTTTGACAGTCTCCGGTTTTTTGAGCAGCACTTCAAAACTACCTTCGAATAAATCAACCGATTGATTATCAACCCATAGCTTTGCTTTTTCATATCCTTCACCTTGTAAAAATCCTTTTAAATAAGCCTGTGCGTTATAGTGAAAACTAGGTTGGGTAATAATAATTTGAGGTTCAACGGAAGTTGAAGAACCCGACTCAATTTGTAATCCTAAGTTCCGAATTTGGTAATCATAAGACGCGCCGAATGGAAGGGAAAACCTAAAGACATTGTCGCCTTGTTTGATCCAATCTGGGTTGAGTAACTCTTTCTGTTGGATCCAGGTTTCACTCTTTTTCACCAGGTATCCGCCCACTGCCAATTGGTCATTGATACTTCGCGATACATTAGAATGATCCTGCACGCCTTTCAATTCATACACTAACCAAACTTTTTCTGTACCCCGCAGTTTGTCATTTAAGATGACGTGGAATATATTGTCTGAAGGTGAATCCAGCGGTTTTTCATCGCTAATGCCAATAGTTCCTTCCTTTTCTACAGCAGGAAAGAATCCATAATGAACAAAAGATTTTGAAACATAATCTTGTTGTTCAATCCCCATCTCTTCACAGGCGTCCATAGAGTCCTTATGAGAAGACGGTATAACCGCTTCTTTTTGTGTTACAAAGGAAGACGTAATATGAAAAAAGGAGATGCTACTCATAGCAGCAACTAAAATAAAGAAGCTAAAGCTAATCTTGGAGTTTAGCATGACCAAGCTTTTAAAGTGAAAAAGTTATAAGTATGTTAGAATGCCGAAAGCTTTCTTGACGCTCCGTAAAAATCAGTTGGTAATAACTAGTTCTTTGGTAAGGATTCCCTCTTTTGTGCGTAACTTTATCAAATAGACTCCATTGTTTATCAAACGGTCTTTAAATCGATATTCAGATTGCGCTTTACCGATCAGCGTTTTTATCAATTGACCATTAATGCTATAAATATCAACCGAGATATCTGAATTTTCTTTTAAAGAAATGTCAATATTAAAATCTCCGGGTGAGGGGTTAGAATAAATATTGAAATACCCGATGAATGGGAGTTTGTCAGGACCAATTGCAAAGGTGAATACATCTTTTCCAGAAAGGTCGGTGTCCCATCTCGCGTCATTAAAAATGGCTTGCCCCTCTTGCGTTATACTGCTCAACTCTACATATTCCGATTCATAGGAATGAAATATTCCTTTACCACTCCGATCAATTACCAGCCAAGGTTTGAAACCTTTTGGAATGGAAATTCGGCTTACACTTACCATTACTTGGGTTGGAATGGTATAGGCACTTGTGCCAGCAGTCACCATTTGCCATTTCCTAGTTAAGAAAGCAAAAGGCTGTTGGGTTTTTCCAACATCTTCTTGTAAATCAAAAGCTTCTCCATTGTCGCCCCATAATAAAAAATCCAGGTTTGAAAATTCAGCGGTGTTTGCCAAATTAGAGGTAACTATTTTATTCGCGCCAATTGTCAAAATCCCCGGCTCGGCAGTGCTGGAGCTTTGCTTTTGATAGAGTCCAAAATAGTCATCCCTTCCAATCCCAGCAATTCGATTAGAATACGCTTTGTTTTTTTTATTATCCCAGATCACCTCGCTCTCTGAGTTTACATAATCGGAAGAAGGAAGGGTAAGACCATATTTAATTGCTAGGTAGGACTCTACCCTGCGGCGTTCTTCTTCCCTTAGGATTTTTTTGAAGACAAGATATTCTGGTATTAAACCTCTGAATGGCTTTACGCTGTTGTTATTTTCACCTGCATTTCCTAATAAAATAGAAGTAGGCAAGTTTCCTGCTTTTGTCTTTCCCCAGTATTGTACCGTTGTGTTGAGCACAGGAATACTAACCTTTCCACCGCTATAAGAAAGAATTTTTTCAGGACCTGACACTCTTTGAGTTGTCAACATAATAGACCGCTGACTATTCTTAGAACCCCATACTCCTCGCTCTTCCAAAGAATCGGTAGATTGGAACACGGAAACAAAAGTAAATCTAGAAATTTCATCTACTTCCAAAGGAATTTCCAGGTAAGTTTCCTCCCCATCAAACACATAGGAATCGTTAAAATTGAACTTGTTTAAAATTGACGATTTTATTTAATATGACAGAGGCAATTCGACGCTACATTCTCTTATTCAAGAGTAGATTGTTGAATCTTCCAAAACACGAGAACGTAGGAGCTTAGTTTGAAAAGATATTACGATTTTTCATTAATTTTAAACAAGCTCATTTAATAAATCGATCTTTGGGGGATTTCTCTGTTCGATTTCCTTTTCGTTTTTTTTCTTTAACCAGACATCAGGTGCAAAAATGCTGGAGGAAAATTGAGATTTACAGGTTGCAACAATCATGATGCAAAAGTGGAGGAGGAATAGCTTTTTCATATCAGTGTTTTATATTGGGGGATAGGGTTTAAGAAACTTTTTCCAAAATTAAAGAAAAAAAATTAGTTGGAATAGTTTTTTCTTTAAAATTTGAATTTCTCCAAAAAAAAGATATAATGTGTTTCATTTTGCAAAATTTAAAAATTTAATTACAATTATTTAAAAAATGTAAAATTTAATTTTCTTAATTTGCTATACCAAAAAATACGTACTTTGATTGTTGTATCTTCAAAATAAAAATAGTTCAGCAATAAACTTCGTTTGGAATGGTATTTTCAACTTAATTGAATTTGAACCCAAAGAACCAAATGTTTTGAACTTGTAGTTTAACACGCAATACTTCAAATAAAAGGTCATACTCTAATTTACCTTGAAAAACTTTTCATTGAAAAACTAAGTTTCAAATTTCACCATTG
>CAZFBN010000141.1:0-14880 GCA_964517145.1 uncultured Saprospiraceae bacterium | reverse complement strand
CACTGTTTTTCGATCAAACTTCTGCTGAAATGCCTGCACCGACATTTTCTTCATGTCCTTAAAATCATCGGACTTGATGTTGACTTCTCGTATCTTCGACTTTGGATCAGACATATCTTACTTTTACACTATCATTTTCAAAATATATGGCACGAGAAAAGAGTGGTTCTTTGCGTAGGTCATATGTATCATAAATCTGCACATTGGCGAGTGACTGGCGCACTTCCATCAGGTGAACCATTTTGTAGAATAATTCTTGTTCCAGTGTCAATGCCTGCTCTTTTTCAAAAGCCGTTTTCAGTTCCCGCCAGGCAACCATGATGGAATCAATATCCTCATAAGGAAATGCGAGGTACAAAGACAACTGCTGCGGTTTGACTTCGATGGCGTGCACCTGGAGAATGGAACCCAAACCGGAGTGATCCAGCCAGCGTTGGTATTCTAACTTTTGTTTTTCAAAAAATTCGGAATCTTTAGTAAGGTCTTCGATTTGTGCATTAACAGGCACGGAAACAAAACAGAGAAAAAAGACAATGCAACACAATAATGGCTTCATGAGGAATAGTTTTATATGTGAAAACAATCATGCTAAATTAACAATTCTCTGTGTTTTCTACCTTGTCTCTATGAAAAATTAAACTTTAACAAGAAATAATTAGGAGCAAATTCGCTGATAATGTATCAAATCGTTTCTGTTTAGAAGAAGGGAAAGTAGTTCAAATGAGATTAGATAAAGTCATTTTTTGCTGGCAAATAAAAAAGCGCTCCGAAAACTCCATTTCGTAACGCTTTGATTCTTAACATGTACCGGAAGCGGGACTCGAACCCGCACAGGTTGCCCCGCACGCCCCTGAAACGTGTGCGTCTACCAATTCCGCCATTCCGGTAATTTGTAGTTTTGTCGCTTTTGTGCTTGTACCGAAGGTGGGACTCGAACCCACACGTTGTTGCCAACACTGGATTTTGAGTCCAGCGCGTCTACCATTCCGCCACTTCGGCATGTGTTTGAGCGTTGAATTGGTGGTACTTCGCCACCTGATTTTTAGTTTGCTAGACCCCTTTCAATTATTGCGGCACGAATTTAGAAACATTTTCCTGAATACGCAAGAGATATTTCTTTTTTAAGAAATAATCTTTTACAATAGAAAGTTCCTGGAGGGGCATTTTTTGATCATCGTAGGTTTCGATCACGGTTGCTGCTTCAGCATAAATGGCACGTTCCTGGTCTTTAAGTTCCTGTAATACAGATCGATAAGTATTTTCATCAAAATCAAATTCTAATTCCATCAGCTTCTCATTGATGTCCATCATTTCTATTAAAAAATCTTGAGGAATCGGATTTTTTCCTTCTTCGGCGAGCACGCCCTTTAAAGTGAGCAAATACTCCATACGCTTATCAAAATCTGACAGGGTACGATACGCCTGGTTGTTCAGGGTTGATTGTTCTAATATTTCTGCTTGTTTTTCTTCTGATTCTAAAGTATAAAAGTCAGGATGGTATTTTTTGCTATTGTCATAAAAGCGCTGCTTCAGCAATGCCTCGTCTATTCTAAAAGCTAGGGGAAGTCCAAAAAATTCAAAATAATTCATTTTCTATTCTTGTTAAAAAAGAAAGAATGTCACCGCTCCAAACGCCGTAACATTCTCTCTTTCAACTACTTAATTCATTTATTTAAAAATTCCTCGAATAATATCCAGCCCATTAGCGTATAAAATCAATCCCAAAACTAAAATAAATCCGATGGTTGTGGCATACTCCATGAATTTATCACTAGGCTTGCGTCCGCTAATCATTTCGTACAACAGGAACAGAACGTGACCGCCGTCTAGTGCGGGAATCGGTAACAAATTCATAAACGCCAGCACCAGAGATAACACGGCTGTCATTAACCAAAAGCGTTCCCAGACCCATTCTGCACCAAACATGCCACCGATAGACCCTAGTCCGCCAAGACTTTCTTTTACTTTAATGCGTCCTTTAAACATCTGCCCGAAAGCTTTAGCCTGGTCGTTCAGAAAACCTAAGCCTTTGGTAACACCTGCGGGCAATGCCTCCACCAAGGTATAATCCTGACGCTCCATAAAGTTTTTTGGACGAATGCCAACCGTTCCTTCCTTTGTGGTTGTGATATTAAATTGTACCGTATCGCGCCCTTCATTGCGTAAAACGGTGAGCTTCACCGGCTTTGCTTTGAATTGGCGAATGGCAGGAATAGATTCATGTATAAACAAGCGTGTGGTATCGTTGACTGCTACAATCTGATCGCCCACCTGCATGCCTGCTTTTGATGCGGGGCTGTCTTTCAAAACTTCTTCAATTTCAAATGGCAAACGCGCGTCGAAAAGACTTTTGTTTTTGTTCTCATAGCTTGATAAAATACCTACAAACTTTGGGTCTATGGGCAAATTAATAACTTGTCCATCACGTTCCACCGTGATTTTATCTGCATTATTGATAATAATTTCCCGAACAACTACCCGATCATTGAATTTGTCAAACTTTTGACCACCGACCGCCACAATTTTGTCACCGTCGCGCAACCCTATATCCATTCCTAACGTATCTGCGTAAATGCCATATTTAACATTCTCATTTGGAAGGTATTGCTCTCCCCAAATCCACAACACCATGCTATACAGCAAAAAACCAAGAATAAAGTTGACGGTAACGCCACCCAACATGATAATCAGTCGCTGCCAGGCTGGCTTTGAGCGAAATTCCCAGGGTTGAGGCTCGCCTTTCATTTGCTCAGTATCCATGCTTTCGTCAATCATCCCGGCAATTTTTACATACCCGCCCAAGGGTAACCAGCCAATTCCATATTCTGTCACATCTTTGCGATCTTCCGGGTAATCTTTATTTTTATTAAAAATGCCCCCAAAACTCCAGCGACCATTGACTTTTCGAGCTTTAAAAATAGAAAACCAAGGATCAAAAAATAGATAAAATTTTTCTACCCGCGTACCAAACAAACGGGCTGGCAAAAAGTGCCCAAATTCGTGCAGCGTCACTAAAATCATCAAACTGAGCATCAATTGCCCTGCCATTATTAAAATATCCATGCGAATGCTACTTCTTTTACTTTTAATGAAAACAATAAAAAAGAAACGCTAAATTGCCCCATCTGTTGAACAAATGGAAGGATAAAGGTACTTTATTTTTGCGATCCATTTAGAATTTTGCGACAGATGAACGGTTTTTATAGACAGGCAACCTGTACCGCGTAGGCTTATTTTTGAACTCCTAGCATCTACCTGCAAACTATGATTTTGTTTTATACAACTGATATTCAAGGGAATATCGCTATTTTTCACGACGAAGAAGCACACCATTGCTCCCAAGTTTTACGCAAGCGGGTGGGTGATGCGATTACGTTCGTGGACGGCAAAGGTTGGTTTTATGAATCGAATATCATAGCCCTTCATAAGAAGGAATGCACCTTGCAAATAACGAAGCGGTGGGAAGACCCCAACAAGGCTCTTTTTGAAAATCATATTGCCATTGCACCGACTAAAAATATCGAACGTTTTGAATGGTTTTTGGAAAAAGCCACAGAAATCGGCGTTTCCAGCGTCACTCCCCTACTCTGCGAGCGCTCCGAGCGCAAGCAAATTCGACTAGATCGCCTGGAAAAAGTGATGATTGCGGCTATGAAACAATCGCTGAAAGCTACCTTGCCTATTTTACATGATTTAACGCCATTTAGTATTTTTACAAAATCACAATCAACAGATTATCAGCGATTTATTGCTTATGTAGAAATGGAACATACGCCTCATTTACAAAATATTTACAAAAAAAATAGTAATGTGGTTATTTTAATCGGACCGGAGGGGGATTTTTCTGATAAAGAAATTCAACAAGCATTCAGCTGTGGCTATCAAGGGATTAGCTTAGGGAAAAACCGACTTCGTACAGAAACCGCAGGCGTGGTTGCTTGCCACATCGTGCAATTAATCAATGAAAAATAGCTCGACTACTTACTTCATTCCCAAAGTAATCGCTTCCCCATTTTAAAATACCGACGAATATTGAGCCAGAACGCAGCAAAGAGGTATAAAATAACTGGTGATCCAAGTGTTACAAATGAAGTATAAATAAAATATAACCGTACTGTTGCTGACGCGATGCCCATTTTTTCGCCCAAATAGCTACAAACCCCAAATGCGGATCGTTCCAATAGATGTTTGACGTGCTTCATACGCTCCAAATTAATACTGCAATCTTGACGAAACAATAAAAGTCGCAAAAAGATGAAAAAATTCCCTTTTTTTATTGAAACGGATAAAGTCTCTCGATTTGTTTACTCGTTTTCATCAAAAAATGTCTGACAATTCACTGCGGCTGAACCGATTGCACCGTCACGACCTTCTCCGGCTTCGATTTATCTTTGTTGCTAAAAGCATAAATAAATCCTAACATTCCAAAAATAAAAAGCAACGCCAAGAGGATTCCTTCAATAGAACGTTTGTTTTTCTGTGGTGTGTAATTTGTTTGCATGGCTCTTTCAAAAAATTAATTTTCAAAAATATTAAAAAACTCCTATACAAAAAGCGGCAATAATCATTCGCTTTTGTAAAAATGAGATGCCTTACGCAACGATAAAACTGTCCAACAGCAAGCAATCTAAACTGCTTTAGAACTGTAAAACGAGCATTTTAATCGAGCAGAAAGCAAATATGTGTATGACTATGAGGGGATTATGGAGAGGAATTGTGGTGCAAATTTGTTTTTTCCATGTGTTTTATATTTTAATTAGTGAAAATTTGTTAACTAGTGATTTTGACACAAATATACTAACATATTAAAAAATAATCATGTATTAAACGGCATTTTTTCGCCTCACACATAATTTTTTTCTTTAATGAATTAAAAACAAAATTCGTGCCAAACTGGTAGAATTTCAGAAAACACATTCAAATATTTTTTAATAAGAAAGGCTGACAGCATCATCCCGCTTGGGCATCAGTAGCCACAAACGCCCGTAATGATTGAGGTAATGCGCTTTGCGACGCGCCTTAGGACCAACACCCAGATACACATCCACATGCCCCGGACCCCGAATGGCACCGCCCACATCCTGCGCAAAAAAGAGTCGATACTCGTGCCGCAAGCGTCGCGTTTTTAAATCGTACACCGGAAAAGCAGCTAACAAACAGCTGCCGATAGGGATATAATGCTTGTCAACAGCAATGGAGAGTTCTTCGATCAAAGGAACATGCCCGGCGCCTTTGGGTTGCGTACGGCGCGGCGTGAAGAAAGTGTAAGAAGGGTCTCTAAAAATGGCAGTGTCGGCATGAAGTGCTTTGCGATCATAACGCCTCACGCTTCGATAAGGATGCCGATTGGTGCCATTATAAGCAAATAACTCTCGAACACCATTTGTATATTCCACAAAACCAGACCCTTGCATCTGCATGCGATAAACATCGCCCCGATTTCGCGCATACGCCAGTTCCAATCCCAAGCCCTCCAAGGCACCTTCCATTTCAATTTCCCGGCGACTTGGCATGCGTCCTTGCCATTGCAACGGACGCGTGTAAATGGGATGGGGATACTGCGCTGTCCTTTTTTTACTCACCTTTACAATCGGTGTATAATATCCTGTAAAATTGACATTACCCCGACCATCCTTCCCTCGAATTTGATACGCATCTAAATATTGGTAAATAGAAAGAGGCTTGGTCTGTTGCCAGGCACGCAGAATACGAATGGTTTCGCGCAATTGCTGCGGTGTAATAACTAAATTTCCAACTTGTTGTGATTGAAGTGGCGTCGTCAAATCCAACGATTTCAATTGATTATCAAGCGCTTGTACAATCTGATTGGTAATAAAAGGAAAGTCAAAAGTATCAAGTGTAGTGTGGTGGTAAATGCCTTTGAGGGAGGGTGCATTCGCAATTTTTCCATTTTGCCTGAAAATCCAAGCAGGCGCCACCAATTCTTGTTCTTCTGACTCGTCTTCTGACAAAACTGCTTCATTCCATTCTAACGAATCAATTGGAGCGGCACTCGTAGCTGCAGTTGGCTTATCTTCACAGGCATACGTAGCGCCCAAAAGCAAGAACAACCAGGTATTTTCTATTTTCATCACAAACCGGTACATTTGGAGTAGATGAAGCAACAAGGTAATGCTTCTTCTCAAATATTTAAAATAAAGTTTATAAATTTTGATTTTTTACCTAATAAAAATTTGATAAAATCTTTTATTGATAAAAAATGTTTTTTACTCAAAAATTTGATACTTGATGAAAGTGATCGGATTCCGCTTTGGGTTGCTGGCATTCGCCCTCTTGGTGTTGTTTCAACTCAGCAAGTATTCTCTTTTTCTGAAAGGCTTGCATAATGAATGGCTCATCGCCCTTTTCGCCGCACTTTTTTTGCTTTTCAGCTTCTTTAGCAGTAGAATATTATTTAAGCCCACAACTCAATTGATTGAAAATCAAGTAATTAATAAAAATATAACATACAAGACCTGAAAAAGTTGGGCATCAGCCAGCGGGAGTACGAAGTGCTGCTCGAAATCGCCCATGGATTGTCGAATCAGGAAATTGCAAAAAAATTATTTATTTCGGAAAGCATCGTCAAATCACTTGTGTCCAATTTATTATTAAAATTCGACGCCAAACGCCGCACCCAGGCAGTGAGCAACGCTAAAAAATTGGGGATTTTATAAAAAAAGCCGCCAAGCATGATGCGAGTCGGCTTCAAAAGAAGATGATAAATAATTTTTATTTTAATCTTGTAATTTTATACTCATTTCTATTAAAATATTCATCTTCACCATCAAATTTTACATCTTTAGTCATGGCAAAAACATTATTATCATAAGTTACCGTATGCCGAAACGTGCAGGGCTTACCTTCATTGCCATCTTTACCGCGCTCGGTGAATACATAACGAAATGACTTTGTGGCAGTATCATATTTTTTTTCTTCTAATTTTAATGGACCATCTGTATAAATCGTACCATTTTTAATTTCCAAATCATATTTATGCCGGATTACCTTTCCCCATTCATTAAAGGTAAATTCCAGTATCAAATTATTTTTCTCTACATAACAATTGCCGATCAAAGGCAGCGTTTCGCGCTCATTACTCGTGTAATCCAGATACGTCAAAGTGCCTGTGTATAAGCCATTTAGGTGTTTCACTTCGTCGATTTGAATGGTAGGATTTTCAACTGTAATAAAAGTACTCAGTAATAATAAAATGAATAAGCTTTTCATAATTCAAATTTTTTGTGATTGAAAAATTAAAATTTCAATCCAAAAATGGGGTTCCAACGAGCACAAAATCGCCTCAAATGCCACGTGCCCGCCTCAAAATGCTAATTTGAGACGCGTTTTATTTTTTGAGCCGCCACAAATTCGGTTGGTGACACGCCAGCATGTTTGCGAAAAGCCCGGTTAAACGTGGCTTTGCTGTTGAATCCGCTTTCAAAAGCGATACCCAAAATGGACAAATGCTGCAAACGCGAATCAAACAATTTTTGCTTGACTTCCTCAACCCGATAAGCGTTGATAAAATCATTAAAATTTTGATTAAAATCGGAATTGATTAATTTAGAAAGCGTATTTGGTGGAATTTCCAGCAGATTCGCCAATTCTTGCAGCGTTAATTCCGGCTGTAAAAATGGCTGATGTCTTTCCATAATATTTAACAATCTTGTTTTAAAAGCTTCATTTACAGACACTTCTAGATGTAAAATTTCAGTTAATTCCGGTTCAAAATGCAATTGTAAAGAAAACTCTGGGCGTGTGTAATACCCGGAAATACTGATGTAATATAAAATAATACCCCAGGCAAAATAAGAATACCAATTTTGAATATAATTCAGCGGTTTCGAACTTAATTCATTGACAATCAAAAAGATGAGCCAAATAATCATTGCAATAATAACAGCATATAAAAAATTGCGCAACCAGGTAAATTGCACTTTTGCCGTATCAGAAAAATGTTCGTTGATGTAATAATTCCGATATCGTCGATATAATTTTATCGTAATTACGAAATAATACAGTAAGGAAATAATCGCCCCGATGGTTAAAATTGCATCCACGCCGGGAATGCCCTCCATTCGCCATCTACCTTGCGTGCCAAAATGATACGGGAATGGCTCCCCCAGCCACCAATGGCTAATCATTACATCCATAATAAAAATAAGGGCAATAAACGCAAAATCTATCATAGCCGGTATAAAATGCATCCTATCTTTCTTCTGAAAACGAAAGTTATGATTCGTCAGACTACGAAAATAAAAATAAACGAGTGGTCCAATTAAAAACCAATAACTAAATGGAAAGTAAAACATAAAGGTGGAATGCCAGTCGTGTACATCGTACCAGTGCGCAAAACCAAGCATCCAATTTGCTATACGCAGGGCAAAAATCAGAATTAATATTGCTAATATTTTATCAGGCAATCGTTCTTCCCGAACACCACGCCAAAATAATAAAATCGTAAATAGGATGCCTTGTAGAAAAAAAGGTAATAACAAAGCGCTCCATTGATTAAAATAAAACAGCATATTTCACCTAGATTTTCCGAGTTCAGACAAATATGCAGTAATTACTTCCGCTGCCCGCTGTGACGCCCCGGCATTCCCCAATTTTTGTCTTAATGCTTTATATCCACTTTTTATTTCATCCGCTTTGTCAGGATGTAATATTTCGTTTAATGCTTTTTGTAAATTTTGCGTATTCAGCTCATTTTGAATCAATTCTTTTACTAATAATCGATCAATAATTAAATTCACCAGCGAAATAAATTTAATGCGTTTTCCCACCACTCTTTTAGCAATAGCATAAGAAATAGGGCTTCCTTTATAACAAACCACCTCAGGCACGTTAAATAAAGCCGTTTCCAAAGTCGCCGTGCCAGAAGTAACAAGCGCTGCTTTGGCATGGCTTAATAAATCATACGTCTGGTTTTGTACTAAATAAACATGGTTTTTAACCTTTGAATCTTTTAATATTGCATCATAAAAATCTCTAGTCTGAGAAGGCGCTCCGGCAATAACAAACTGATAATCAGAAAAATGTGGCACTATACTCAGCATAACATCCAACATTCTTGTAATTTCCTGCTTGCGGCTGCCTGGTAACAACGCAATAATCGCTTTATTCGCTAATTTATTTATTTGTATAAAATCAGGCGCAACTTTATAATTTTCTATTACATCGAGTAATGGATGCCCAACAAATTCGACTTTATAATCATATTTTTGATAAAATTCGGCTTCAAAAGGTAAGATTACCAGCATTTTATCCACCGTTTTTTTAATATCATGTACCCGACTGGTGTGCCACGCCCATAATTGCGGCGAGATGTAATAAATCACTTTATAGCCCTGCTGCTTCGCCCATTTTGCAATGCGTAAATTAAATCCGGGATAATCGATTAATATTAAAGCATCAGGTTTATAATTTGTAATATCTTCTTTACAAAATTCTATATTTTTTAATATTGTTTTTAAATTACTCACCACTTCTACAAATCCCATGAACGCCAAATCGCGGTAATGCTTGCGCAAATCGCCGCCCGCTGCGTGCATCAGATCGCCGCCCCACACGCGAAAATCCGCCGCCGAATCTTCTTTTTTCAACGCTTTCAACAAATTAGAGCCATGCAAATCTCCAGAAGCCTCGCCCGCAATGACATAATACTTCATGAATGTAGGTATTTATCGAAATGCATTTAAATATATAAACTTTAATCAAACTAAATGGAAATAAAGAAAAAAAACATTACAACAATTTTGCGCCGAAGTAAATAAACCAGACCATTGCATAAATAAAAGTAGCGATAACTACTCCCCGCATAGAATGGGTTAAGCGTCGTTTTTGAAAAAAGTTTAATGCGATTAGATTCAAACAAATGGCAATGATGCCCAAAGTACGTTGCCGAAAATTTTCGGAAAAACCCTGTCCGCTCAATAATCCTGCGGATTCCAACCCATCATACATCATCAACAGTAGCGCATATCCTACAAAAGGCATCACCAGCCCGACTACCAATCCAAACCAAAGCACATTCCGATTCATCTGTATTAAAATTTTATGTAAGAATCAAAACAACATCAAATCGAAAATATTAATAATATGAAATTTATACGATCTACAACAATTTTAATTTTAAAATGTGACTTTTTCCCGAAAGTAACGTCTCAATAAAAGATTTTACAACAGCTCTCTTTTTTTTAATCATCAAATGCAAATTTATATGGTCGCCCTTTTGGATGGTTCCAAAAGGGCTTCTTTTTTAACGATTAAACATTTTTTATTTAAAATTACCCGTGTTTCTTATCTCTCCGTCCCTCTACCATCGTCCGCAACTCATTCAACTTCATCATGCACTCAATCGGCGTCATGGCATTTAAATCCAACTTCATTAGTTCTTCTTTCAAACGCTCGGCTGCCGGGTCGCCCGCTTCAAAAATATTGAGCTGAATCGGATCGGAAATCTGGCGCGTATTGGGCTTTTTTATAGTTGTACCGTTCTGATTTTCAATCACTTTTTGCTCCAATTGCGTCAGAATTTGCGCTGCTCGTTCTACGATTGTTTTGGGCATACCTGCCATTTTCGCCACATGAATTCCAAAGCTATGCTGGCTGCCACCGGGTACTAACTTTCTAAGAAATATTACTTTTTGACCGACTTCTTTAGTCGCAATATTATAATTCCGAATTCTTATAAATTTTTCCGCCAATTCATTTAGTTCGTGATAATGTGTCGCAAATAATGTTTTCGGACGAGCCACCCCATTATTATGTAAATATTCTGCAATAGACCAGGCAATGGAAATGCCATCATACGTGCTCGTGCCGCGCCCAATCTCATCCAATAATATTAAACTCCGGTCCGAAATATTATTCATGATACTCGCCGTTTCATTCATTTCCACCATAAAAGTGGACTCGCCGGAGGAAATATTATCAGAAGCGCCCACGCGTGTAAAAACTTTATCCAATAATCCAATTTTTGCGCTCGCCGCGGGTACAAAACTGCCCATTTGTGCGAGCAGACAAATCAGCGCCGTTTGCCGCAAAACCGCTGATTTTCCTGCCATATTCGGACCCGTTATCATCAAAATTTGCTGGTCTTCACTATCTAAATACACATCATTCGGCACATAACTTTCCCCCAATTCCAACTGCTGCTCAATCACTGGATGCCGTCCTTCCTTTATATCAATTATTAAAGAATCATTAATTTCCGGTCGGCAATAATTAAATTTTTCAGCAATTTTTGCAAAAGCAATCTGACAATCCAATCGCGCTATTAAATTTGCATTATGTTGAATCGGCTGAATATAATCGGAAATGGTCAAAACCAATTGCTCAAACAATTCCATTTCTAATTCTAAAATACGCTCTTCTGCACCTAATATTTTGGTTTCCAGCTTTTTAAGTTCGTCTGTAATATAGCGTTCGCCGTTCGTCAGCGTCTGCTTTCGCGTCCATTCCGGCGGCACCTGATTTTTATATTTATTCGTAACTTCTAAATAATAACCAAAAACCGTATTAAAACCAATTTTCAAACTGGAGATACCCGTGCGCTCAATTTCGCTGGTTTGAATCTGGAGTAATAATTCTTTCGTATGATTCACAACATTGCGCAGATCATCGAGTTCTGCATTAAAATTGTCCGCAATAACATTCCCTTTATTCAAATTTACCGGCGCATCCTCGACAATTTGATGCGCAATCTGCTCCCGTAAAATTTTACATGGATTGAGTCCTTCCGCAATTTTTATTAAAAAAGGATTATTACTTTCATGTAATAACTGCTTCACCGGATCAAGCGCAAATAATGCTTTTTTTAGCTGGCACACCTCGCGCGGATTCAATTTGCCCAGCGGAGCCTTTGAAATCAAGCGTTCCAGGTCGCCCATCTGCCGGATGTAAGGCTCTAATTCTGATCTAATTTCAGTATTTTGTAATAACCAATCCGTTATATCCAGTCGTTCTTCAATGGCTTTTTGCGATTTTAACGGCAGCACCACCCATTTTTTTAGCAGACGTGCGCCCATCGGCGAGATGGTTTTGTCGAGAATGCGAATGAGCGGAACGCCCGTTTCATGCGGGCTATAGATTAATTCAAGGTTGCGGATCGTAAAGCGATCCAGCCACACATAACGATCGGGTTGAATACGACTGATCGCCGCAACGTGTTTTAAATTTTTATTTTCCGTCGTTGCTAAATAATGTAAAGTTGCCCCGGCTGCTATTTGCGCCAGCGTCAATTCTTCAATCCCGAAGCCTTTTAGGTTTTGTACTTCAAATTGCCCCAATAATTTCTCCCGCGTAAAATCTTCCGTAAACACCCATTCTTCAAGCGGATACGTATAAAATTTTTCGCCAAACCATTGTTCCAGCACTTTCTTTTTATCCTTGGGGTAAATGACTTCCGCCGGATTAAAACTTTGTAATAATTTATCAATATAACTTTGCTCGCCCTCGCTTACTAAAAATTCGCCGGTGGAAATATCCAAAAATGCCACGCCCACCGCATCTTTATCAAAATATAATGTTGCTAAATAATTATTACTTTTATGATCCAATAATTTATCATCCACCGCCACGCCGGGCGTCACCACCTCCGTCACCTCCCGCTTCACGATTTTCTTTTGCGGACTCGGCTTTTCCATCTGCTCACAAATCGCCACGCGGTAGCCCGCCCGCACGAGGCGCGGCAGGTACAAATCCATCGAATGGTGTGGAAAGCCCGCCAATTCTACATCGTTGCCGCCGTTATTGCGACTCGTCAGCACAATCCCCAGCACCCGCGACGCTGTCACTGCATCCTCGCCAAAGGTCTCATAAAAATCGCCCACCCGAAACAACAGAATCGCATCGGGGTACTTCGCCTTCACCTGATAGTATTGCGCCATCAGGGGCGTCACATTGCCAGTATCGGGAACGGTCGTGGTGCTTGCTTTTTTAGCCATGATAATCAATTAGAAGTCAGACGATTACAAATTAAAAACATCTCACTTCTTTTCGCTGCGGATTTTCTCAAAGGAGTACAAAGGTAGGGAATTTTGCGGGGAAATTGGAAAGTTACCACAATTAAATCCATTGCGAAAACGGGAATTTTGTTTTACTTTTGTAATCACAACAATAAGAAATGAATATAACAGAATTAAAATTTTCCATTACACAATTGTTGGAAAACACCAATGATACGGAGGTGCTGCATAGTATTTACACGCTCCTGAAAAAATTATCGCAGGAGGAAAGCATTGCCGGATATGATGTTGAAGGCGAACCCATAAGTGAAGACGAGTTAGTTGCTACCATTCTGGAAGCCAGCCGCGACAGCAAAGCTGGTAATAAAATTGCGATGGATGATCTTAAACGAGAAATGGGATTGGAATGAGAATTTTAATTTTATATTATAGATTAGTGTAGCAAGCTTATTCACGATAAATTGAAAAATAAAAAATTATCTATCCTTATAATAACCAGATGCTTCACTTCAAACTCTTCTATTTTATTACATTTTTTATTATATTATTCACCGAAATTCTCATTGCATTATATGTCCATGATACCTTCATTCGTCCTTACATCGGCGATTTTTTAGTCGTTATTTTAATTTACTGTTTTATTAGAGCTTTTTTTAACATATCTGTCCAAATGGCGGCTATCGGGACTTTAATTTTTTCGTATGCGGTGGAAATTTTACAATATTTTAAAATCGTAGAAGTACTTGGCTTACAGCATATTAAAATCGCCCGTATCATCATCGGCACGGATTTTTCCTGGCTGGATCTACTAGCATATACACTGGGAATTATATTTGTAATATTAATGGAAAAACATTATTTAAAACAAAACATCATTTAAATTTTAGTATTCTCAGCTATTCTATTACCAACAAGTAATCTATGTTTCAAGAATTCATTTTGTTTTAATAATTAATCTCCAATTTTGTACAATAATCCTAATCTAATTTGCGTATCCCTTACCGGAAAAAAACAATGACCAGTTTTGTTTTGCTTTTGTGAATTTTCGGACACAGCAGGATGTTCAATTTTATCGTGACTGAACCAAACATTTACCATCGGAACTGGAAAACTTACATCCAAGCGCATATTTTTTGTAATAAAATACTCCAATTTGGGAATGACATTTACTACAGTACCTATATCCAGAAATTTACTTTCAAAAAATATAGAAGTATAGGGAATAATGTGTGTAAAATTAGCATAAGGATCAAGACTAACACTTAATGCAGGTATAAGTCGTTGTCTATCAATGTTTCCCAACAATTTACCAAATTCCCAACGCAGCACCAGACTTGCTTGTGCGATTTGTACTCCGTCCAATGGTTCTATTACTTGCTGGTTGATGAAAACAAAGTGATGTATATTTTTTTGCCTGGAAAAATTCATATTCACCAACGAAAATTCCTGAAACCATCCATTTTCATTTACTTTTCTAAAACCAAAACCCAGATTTATTAACTGGTCTTTATCAATACTATACGAGTAAGTAACATTATTTGGAAAGCTTTTTTCTTCTAATTCAAGAATTTGAAACGGCTGCGAACTTAGTCGCGCACTAATCCATTTAGTAGATTGCGCGGAAACAAATGAATAAAAAGTAAATAACAATGTGAAAACGGCAAGTAATTTAGAGATCATAATTTGTTTTTATTCAAAACGTATGCCTCTAAATTCTATTTTTACTTAACATACGTTAAACTTTACACTAGCACCTCGCCCCTTATCATCTGCACAAAATCGATGCTCGTTTTTTCTACATCATCAGCATTATGTAATGCTTTGATAAACGCACTTCCTATAATCGCCCCACTCGCATATTTACACGCTGTAACAAACGTATCATGATTCGAAATCCCAAAGCCAA
>CAZFBN010000140.1:0-15026 GCA_964517145.1 uncultured Saprospiraceae bacterium | reverse complement strand
TGCTAAGTTACTCGCGCGCGTTACTTTATTTTAATTATTCTGTATAAAATCTATTGGCATTCTAAAAATTTCTTGCTGACGAAAACCCTAGGAATTTTTCTAAGATATTGAAAATCAATTTGACGCAAGGCTATTAACAATCGCCCGATTCGCAAGGCTCATTTTCCATTTCTACCTCAAGTGTAGTATGTTGAATATTAAGGTGTTCCAATTCGTGTTTGATCTTGTGTTTCATGGTAGCAATGCTTTGCCAGTCGGAACTTGAGTCGGTCACCACATGCGCCGTCAGGGCATTCTCGGTGGTGCTCAGCGCCCAAATATGAACATGATGAACGTCTTTAACACCTGTAATTTTTGAAATATGTTGCTTCACTTGCTGTAAATCAATGCCACTCGGCACGCCTTCCAGCGATAAAATGACACTCTCCTTTAACAAGCCCCAGGTCGAAAAGAAAATCACGACCACAATCGCCAGACTCACCGCCGTATCCAGCCAATACAATTGGGTAAAACTGATGACAACGCCCGCAATCACGACGCCCAGCGACACCAGCGCATCCGCCGCGAGGTGCAGGTAAGCGCCTTTCACATTCAAATCCTTGTCCTTGTCTTTGAAAAACAAAAAAGCGGAAATCGTATTAATCACAATGCCAATACCTGCCACGATTGCAATCGAATTGCCCGCCACCATTTGCGGATTTTGCAGTCGTTCAATACTTTCCCACGCAATGCTGCCGATGGCGATTAATAAAATGACAGCATTGGTTAACGAAGCTAAAATAGTTGTTTTTCTATATCCGTAAGTGAATGTTTGTGAAGACTTTACTTTTGCTAATCGAAATGCGAGCAGCGCCAGAATCAGACTTGCCACGTCGCTCAAATTATGTCCCGCGTCGGAAATCAACGCTAATGAATTCCAGTATAAACCTGCTCCGAATTCGATCAATACAAAAACGCTGTTTAAAACAATGCCGATGAGGAATGCGCGATTGACATTCGTCAGTTCGGGGGTATGATGATGGTGGTGATGTGCGTGTTCCATTAATTTTACTCCAAATTTTCTGCAAAGATGCTGTGTGGAAAATTTCCAAACAAGGATTTTAATCAATATTTATTTGACAATCAATATGTTACAATGTTGCAAAAATATTTAGTCATTGGAAAATCAATTTTTTGCACAAAAGAAAAAAAGACTTGCTTTACAAAACTTTTTGTTTTAAATTTGACGCACCAATCTCAATAATTGTTTTAAAAACCGAATCGTATGAGCGCGGGAAATGTTACCAATAGCGCCAAGGCTGGCTATTTTCAACGCAATTGGTTCAAATTTGCCATTGCGGCTTTTCTGGTGTTTATCCTGGTCAAAAAAGACCTGTCTTTCAGCATTAACATGCGGGCACCGGCTGAACAACAAAAAGAGCAGTCGACCAAAAAGGCTAATAAGGAAAAAACGGAAGAGTTGATGAGCAATGCCAAGGGTGTAGCCGAAGCAACTGAAACAAATTTGTTGGATTTGTCCTCCGTTTTTAGCAGCAAAAAAGGAGCTTCGAGCGCCATGGATGCATTGCAAAATGTGGACGACGCTACTGTGCAAGCTTACCTAAAACGCTTCGCGCGCGTGGCGGTGAGCGAGAGCGAAAAATTTGGCATTCCAGCGTCGGTGATTTTGGGGAATGCAGTGCTACAAAGCTGCGCCGGCCAGCGCGATATTGCTAAACAATGGAATAATCAGTTTGCTTTATCTTGCACTTCCGATTGGCAGGGCGGCAAAAAAGAGCTGGATGGCACCTGCTTCCGCACTTATGAAAACGCGTGGACGAGCTTCCGCGACCACAGTTATTACATTACGACCGGTAGAATGTCAAATTTGAAGGAACTAAAAAACGAAAATTATAAAGCTTGGGCAAAAGCCTTGGAAAAAGCTGGTTTTACAAATGATAAGAATTATGCTAATCAATTAATAAAAGCAATTGAAAAATATGAATTGACGAAGTTAGATGAATAATCTTTTGATGCAGTGGATGCTAGCTACGCGATACTATAGCATCCACAGCTTCGCGTAGCAAGTATCAACAAAATCGCGCAGCTAGCATCATTTTTTATAATAACTCACCGTTCCGCCATACACCCAGCCGATTCTACCCGCTTGGGTTTTCACCTTCACCCAGGGTTCGTTGTATTTGATTCCTTCGATGGTTATTTCCTGCTGAAAATCAGTCACTTCTCCTAAAAAAGTCACCTCCTCTTGTAAGACCAGACGGCTTACCACTTTCGCATTCAACTTAGGTTCGCGGCGTACATTCACGCCATCCACGGTGGTGTAGAGGGGCGTTACACGCTCGCGCACAATGCGGGCTTCCTCTGCTTTTTGAGCATTGAGCAGGCTGTCTTTACGCGCTTTTTCGAGCACTTGCGCAATGTTGGCAGCTTGGAGGAGCGAGTCGGCACGTTGCTCTTCCAATTCTCGTTCACCGAGTTGAGCGCGGGTAGCGTTACAGCGGGAAATTGCCCACAGCAAAAATCCGACAAAAAAGACCGCAATAATTAAAAATTCCAGCCGTGGTAAAAGTTTTTTAGTCTCACTCATAGCAATGCGTTTCACCAGTACAAATTCATAACTTATTAAAAAACAATATTTTACAAAATAAATATAATATTAATTTTAAATAAACTTGAAAATTGGAAATCAAATTAAAGTATTTTTTTGCAAAAAAAGAGCCGTTAGATGTGGCTTTTGTAAAGGTTTTTCGTCTAAATAGCTGATGAAAGATGTATTGTACCAAATTGCATTAACCCGTATTCCGCTGGTAGGAGCCATTACTGCGCGTACCTTGGTGAGCTATTGCGGTGGTGCCGAAGCGGTTTTTAAGGCAAAGAAAAAAGAGTTGCTCAAAATTCCGGGCATTGGCGAGCGCATTGCTGCCAATGTGATAGAATCTGATGCGTTGCGCGAAGCGGAGCGCGAATGGCAGTTTATAGAAAAAAATAACATTCGGGTTTTGTTTTATTTGGATGAAGCGTATCCCGAAAAGTTAAAAAATTATGCAGATAGTCCGATTTTGTTGTTTTACAAAGGCAATGCCGATTTGAACGTTTCGCGCGTAGTGGGCATTGTAGGCACGCGCCAACCCACGCCGCAGGGAGTTGCCTTTTGTGAAGCATTGGTACAAGAATTAAAACCATACAATGTATTGATTTTGAGCGGATTGGCATATGGAATTGACATTACATCGCATCGAAAGTCGGTCGAAATGGGTATTCCTACCATCGCAGCGTTGGGGCATGGTTTTCAAACAATTTATCCGCCGCAGCACCGCAGCATTGCCGAGCGCATGTGCGAAAATGGAGGTTTGCTAACGGAATTTCCCAGTAATACCCTACCAGATCGCGAGCATTTTCCAATGCGTAATAAAATCATAGCCGGGCTTTGCGATGCATTAGTGGTCATTGAAACTGCCATTCGCGGTGGCTCCATGATAACGGCACATATGGCAAATGAGTATAATAAAGACGTATTCGCTGTGCCGGGTAGGGTACAAGATAAACATTCGCAAGGTTGCAATCATTTAATAAAAACGCATAAAGCGGCGTTATTGGAAAGTGCGGCGGACATCGCCTACGTGATGCGTTGGGAGGAGGAGCAGGCGACAAAGTTAATTCAACGTCAACTTTTTGTAGAATTAAATGAGGATGAGAAAATAGTGGTAAATTTGCTGCACCAAAATGAAGAAGTACACGTTGACAAGTTATTGTATGAATTGCGATTGACCGGCAGTGAAATGGCAGCCTTGCTGTTAGAACTTGAATTTAAAGGTGTTATCAAATCATTGCCAGGCAAACGTTATACGCTCATTCAACATCCGAATCAATCTTTGCTTTCAATATGAAAAAACTAATTTTTGCAGCATTTCTGTTGGCAGGCATTGCGGCTTGCAATCCTCGCCCGGAGCAGGTTGTGACCACGCCAACGGAAGAAATCAAACTTGCTCGACGCCCTAAAAATATTATTTTAATGATTGGCGATGGCATGGGCTTGACGCAGGTTTCAGCGGCGCTGTATTCCAATGGCAATAAACTGAGCCTGGAGCAGTTTCCTTTTACCGGTTTGCACAAATCTTACTCTGCGGACGATCTTATTACCGATTCTGCAGCTGGCGCTACCTCTTTCGCTTCCGGCATTAAGACTTACAATGCCGCGATCGGCGTTAACAAAGATTCGATGGCAGTGGGTACCATTTTGGAAGAAGCCGAGCAAAAAGGCATGGCTACGGGTTTGGTCGCTACGTCTTCCATCACGCACGCTACGCCGGCTTCCTTCATTGCGCATCAAAAATCGCGCACGATGATGGAGGAAATCGCAACCGATTTTTTGAAAACAGACATTGACTTTTTTGTGGGTGGTGGCAAAAAATATTTTGATCGCCGGGAAAAAGATACGCGCAATTTATATCAGGAATTGGAAGCGAAGGGGTATGTGGTATCTGATTTTATTAAACAAGACCTGACAGCAGTTCAAGTTGACAATGCTAAACCATTTGCTTATTTCACGGCAGATGCCGAGCCGGTGCCCGTGACGCAAGGGCGAGATTACCTGGTGCCTGCCAGCAAAATGGCGGTTAATTTTTTGGATCAACGCAGTGATAAAGGCTTCTTTTTGATGATCGAAGGTTCGCAAATCGACTGGGGCGGACACGCGAACAATTCTAATTATATCATTACTGAAGCGTTGGATTTTGATAAAGCCATTGCGGCAGTTATGGAATTTGCTAAGAAAGACGGCGAAACCCTCGTGATTGTTACGGCTGACCACGAAACCGGCGGCTACTCGATTAATACCGGTTCTAAAATGGATAGCATTGTGGGTGCTTTTACGACCGATAAGCACACGGCAGCGCTGATTCCGGTGTTTGCCTATGGTCCAGGTGCAGAGTTATTTAGCGGTATTTATGAAAATACGGCTATTTATGATAAAATGCGCCATGCCCTGGGTTTTAAAGGTGCGGCAAAGGCTACGGACGCGAGTACTTCCCGTTAAAAAGAAATATAAAGTGGCACGTTTTTGATGTGCTACCCTGTTTGATTTTCAGCAGAGATTGCTTAAATTGATGATTCATTTAAATTCAATGTAATGACTTATCAAATTGAGGTGCAAGAGAGAAAGATCAAGGATTTTTTACAAATTATTCAGTCACTCAAAAATCTGGGGGTGATTGAATCCTACGAGGCTATTGGCAGTCTAGCGAGAGAAGGGGAGCCTTTGACAACCGAGGAATTGCTTCATGTCTTGGAAAACGCCAAACGAGAAGTGGAAGAAGGCAAAGTGGTGTCAGGAGAAGAAGTCAAAAAACGTATTCAATCTTGGACGAAAAATTAATTAACTGGACGCATACTGCTGTGGAAATGTTGGCGGAAGTGCACGCCTACATTGCAGAAACCAGTGAATTATCAGCCAATAAATACGTTAACGAATTGTATGCCTCAACAGAAAAACTACAGAAATATCCTGAATATTGCGCTCCTTGTCGGAATCCAAAGCTGCAAGCTGTTGGGTTTCGCTGTTGCCTTTTCAAAAAGCATATTATTATTTACGAAGTGACAGAGGATGCAGTGAATATTTTAGCTGTCCTACACTCTAAACGTAACCCTACTGATTTCGAAGCGCTAACTCCATGATTTGAAAATTTTATAAATAAAAAATCCTTAGAATGCTTATTGAGTATTCTAAGGATTTTAACGGCTATTTCAATTTTTCTATTAAACCATCGGTGACTTTTTCTTTACCTGCGCCGGATCGCGGAATACCAGCAAAAACAACACCATAATCACCGCGGCGATACCTGCGGGCACCAGCCAGATATTCTGCCAATTATGCGCATCCGCCGTCGCGTACATATCGACAATGTATCCCGACACAATATATCCGATGAACATACCCGCCCCGTAAGTCGCCAATGTTATCAAGCCTTGCGCGGAGCTTTTGATTTTTTCACCGGCGAGATTGTCGGTATAAATTTGCCCGGTTACAAAGAAAAAGTCATAACAAATGCCGTGTAGCACAATGCCCAAAATCAGCATCCAATAATTATCGCCGACATTGCCAAAAGCAAACAACAAATACCGCAGCGCCCAGGCACCCATACCGATCAGCAGCATTTTTTTCACACCAAAGCGCACAAAAAACCACGGTAGTAGCAGTAAAAACAGCACTTCTGACATTTGCCCCATCGACATTTTACCCGCCGCCTGCTGCATACCGATTTCATTTAAAAATGGATTAGTAAAATTGTAATAAAATGCCAGCGGAATACAAATTAAAACAGAAGCTATAAAAAAGGTAACGAACGAAGCATTTTTAAACAATCCCAAAGCATCCAGCCCCATAATGTCGCGTACCGTCACCGGCTCGTCTTTCGCATGTGCAGGCGGCGTGTGCGGCAGCGTGAAGCTAAAAATGCCCAGTGCCAGTGAGGCAACTGCCGTCATTACAAAAGTATTGCGCAACAAATTTTCCGCTTCCCAATTCAAATACCCAATCAGCAGACCTGCTATAATCCAACCAATTGTGCCCAACACCCGCACACTCGAAAACTCCTTCTCTGGGTTTTGCATTTGCCGAAAGGAAATGGAATTTACCAGCGCTAAAGTTGGCATATATAAAATCATATAAATCAATAAATAAGGATAAAAAACAGCGAAATCATTCGCCGTAGAAGCCAGGTACATCATGCCTGCGCCCGCCAGGTGCAACACCCCCAGAATGCGCTGCGCCGGAAAGAACCGATCCGCAATCAAGCCTATAATAAACGGAGCTAAAATTGCCCCAACGGATTGCGTCTGATAAGCCAAACCAATTTGCACCCCGCTCGCATTCAGTTGCGTGCCGAGGTAAGTGCCCATTGTCACAAACCATGCGCCCCAGACAAAAAATTCCAGGAACATCATGACGGAAAGTTGAATGCGAATGCCTGTGTTCATTGTTGCTTCCTGATTTAATTATAATATTATGTAATAAAGCCTATAAAATTTAAAAAATTTTATAGGCTCGATCAAAAGAAAACAGCTATTATTTAATTTACTAAATGGCGTTCCAATCCCTCGCCTTCCTCTATATGCGTTACTCTTTTGGCTTCCAATTGTTTACGCATAATAAATAAAACACCAAATGCCACAATTAAAATTGCCGGAAAAACCAGCAAATTCGTCAAAGTTGCCTGACCAGCTACCCGGTCGGCAGCTTCTCCCACCACGCCTGCGGCTTCTGCCTTCGCCCGCGCCGAATCAATCCAGCCACCTACAATCGGCTGCGCGATACCCGTTGCGAACATCCCCGCACCACCAATCAAGGACATGCCAAGCGCCCCACTCTTTGGAATGTATTCTCCAACAAAACCAACCATAGTGGGCCAGAAGTAGCAAACACCAATTGCAAATAAAATAGCAGCCACATAAATCATGCCTCCTTCGGCTTTGCTCATCATAAAAATGCCCAAAAACGCAACGATGGAAGAGAAGAACAAAACGCCAATCGGATTCAAGCGATGCACCACCGGACCTGCAAAGAAACGTCCAACTGCCATCAAGCCCGTCACCATTGCCAATACCAGCATACCCGACGCTCCGGCAGAGCTGAGCAAGCGCTCAATCCACTGCTGTGTGCTCAACTCGGTATTTGCAGTAAGAAGCATACAGAAAATCATAAATATATAAAGTGGTGTAAATATGCCTTTTAAATTAGAAGACATACTCGCCTGACCAGAGTCTTCGGCGTTGGGAAAGGTTTGTCCTATAAATAAAAATGCATATATTGCTAATGGAATCAGCATGATGGCAATTTGCATCTGCCAGGTTGCCCCAGCGCTTGCCATAAATTGCGAAATCAATGCGCCTAAGAAAATGCCGCCCGGAAACCACACATGGAAACGGTTGAGCATCGTGGTCTGATTGTTTTTATACATATTTGCCACTAGCGGATTGCACGCAGCTTCCACCGTACCATTTCCAAAACCGATGAAGAAGTTGGAAATCAATAAGATAGCAAAATTTCCAGCGAAAATAGTAGAAATAATACCCACCAAATGCGAAATAAACGCCAGCCAGATCATGCGCTTAGCGCCAAATACATTGTACAAATAACCGCCGACGATGGTCGCAATCGGGAAGCCGAGAATCGCCATTTGATTGATATAGCCCAACTGCGTGTCGGTCAGACTCAGTTTAGTCGCTAGTTCTGTCAAAATGCCCGCCCGAATGGCAAAAGCAAAAGCAGTCGTCACCAGTGCAAAACAACTGGCAATAAAAAGCCGATTTTTGTTAATTCCTTGCATGTTTTAGGTGTTAGTTTAGTTAGTTTATAATGTATAGTACGCTGATTTTTAGGATAATTATGATAATATTATGATTTTATGTTAACAGCTGAAAACACGATGTCTTTCCTGGTATTTACCAAACAAACAATGTTGCTACAATATATTAAATCATAATAAATCTTAAAAATCAGTGTACTATCAAATGTACAGAAAATTTTAGAAGGTACGCACAAATCCAGGAGGATTACAATTCCCGGATTTTGATATTGCGGAACCAAACGGGATTCCCATGATCCTGCAAAGCAATATGTCCGCTAGCTGCCTTTGCAAAATACGCGGCGTGCTCCTTCCACTTGCTTTTTTGCACCATTTGATTCCATTCATCCGTTCCCATCTCCACATCCACTACTTTTTCGCCGTTGAGCCAGTGCTCAATGTGATTGCCATTAGCAACAACCCGCACCTGATTCCACTCGCCTACCGGCTTCAATGGGCGAGGATTGGCACTTACAAGGTCATACAAATCCGATGAGCGGTGCTTTTCAATTTTTGCATCCGGGTGGCAATTGTCGTCCAGCACCTGCATTTCCGGTCCGGTCACATACGTTGCCCCATATTTATCCGCTTCCACCGAGCGATACATCACGCCGCTATTGCCACAAGGCGAAATTTTCCACTCCATTTGCAATTCAAAATTGCCAAATTCACCATCCGTAACCAAATCACTTGCCATATCCCCATATTGACGGGTACTGTCAGGATTGTAAGCCACCACAAGCCCAATCGCGCCATCCTGCACCTGCCAGTCCGGGCTGATGGTATCTTTTTTAAAAGCGTGCCAGCCACTCAGGCTTTGACCGTCAAACAGCAATTTCCAGCCTTCCTTTTGCTCGGCTTCCGAAAGGGTATTCACGGCTGGTGGTGCAGGTTGTTCTTCCATCGTTTCCTCCGTTTGTTTAGGAGCTTTATTGTTACAAGCAGTCAATAAGCTACTTGCAATAAAGCCACTCAAAATCAGGATTTTAAAGGCGTTTTTCATGTTTATTTTTGTTTATAAAGGTTTTGAAAATGGATTGTTCTGTTTTCTAAAAACACATAGGCACATAGAACGACTAAATGACCAAGTGATGGGGTGATAAAAGTGCAAACACTATGCTCCTAACTTGTCCCGTGCAACGGGATGTGTTTAAAAATCAAAGTTCTTTAATACGTATATTCCTAAACCACACCCGATTGCCATGATCTTGCAATACAATATGTCCTTTTTTTGCTTTCCCAAAATCAGGATATGCTGACCATTTACTTTCGGCGATTGCCTGCGTCCAATTTTTGCTGCCAATTTCTGCTTCTAACAATTTCCGCCCATTTTGCCAATGCTCGATTGTATTGCCCTTCACCACAATGCGCACCGTGTTCCACTCATTCGCGGGCTTGCCCACGGTATATTGACTACCAAACAAATCATACAAATCGCCCACCTGATGCTTTTCCAATTTCCCGTCGGGGTGGCAGGCATCATCCTGAATCTGCATTTCGGGACCTGTTTCCCAGGCATATTGATATTTATTCGATTCTACCGAGCGATACATAATGCCGCTGTTGCCACAGGCTTCAATTTTCCATTCTAATCGCAAGTCAAAATCCACATATTCTTTATCCGTTGTAATGTCGCCGCCATCCGCCGATTGCCAGTTGCCATTCGGGTCTTTTTTGGCGTCGAGCATGATCGCACCATCCTGCACAATCCAACTCGATCCAAGATTTTTTTTGTTAAAATTGCGCCAGCCATTCAAAGAATTGCCATCAAATAATAATTTGAATCCTTCTTTTTGTTCAATTTCTGAAAGTGTATTTTGTTGTAAAACAGGTGCTTGCGTTTTAAATCCTGGCTTTCCACTGGGGATTTGATTCATCGTGTACCAGGCTTCGGTTGACCACAGCGGTTCATAATTTTCATTCGTCCAGGAATACGGCAAACGCAAGTAAACCAAGTGATTCGGCTGCATGCCTTCTAGTTCCAGGAACACTTTTTTGCGATCCTGAGCAACATTCACCGACAAAATGCGCAGGTTTTCCAAATCTTTTTTCGGACCGCCATACTCCGGCGTCGGCTCGTACCACCATTGTTGCACCGTGTATTCACTTGCATCCCAACCCAATCCTTCTGCCAGCGGCTGCGTGAATTCAATCTCTACCCCATCCGATTTGGCGCGAACCGCCAGCATTTCAAAAGTTGTTTTTTTGTTATATTTTAATCGTTGTAAACCATACCAAAACTTGTCCGTTTGTTGCCAGTTACCCGGATTTCCAACACCCCCAATGTACAATGCGCCATCGGGTCCCCACACCATGCGATTCACACCCGCTTCCAATCCTTGAATAAACCGGAACACCACGCCCTGGTACTCACCGTTGATTTTTTCTACAAAAACCCGCTTCACGCCGCCATGCGTCACCTCGCCGTGAATCATTTGTCCTTTGTAAGGTCCGTCGTTCAAAGCTAAAGGTGTGGAAGGCGAATTGCCAATTTCATCCTGCGGCAGCCAGACAACTGGTAATTTCACAGGCATATTCGCCGTGCCGACCGAATCTACCGAACGCGAGCCAAAAAATGCGCCTTTGGTAACGTGCACAATTTTGCTAGAAGGCAACCAATCTCCCTGATTATCAGCGATAAATATTTCATTATCAACACCAATACCAACACCGTTGGGCGTTCTTAATCCTTGCGCTACGAATTCCCGTTTGCCGGTATCTTTGTGAATGCGAATGGCTTTGCCACGATCGGGAATCTGTGGTTTGGCGCTCGCTCCGCCCGGTAAAATAGCAGTTGCCAATGCTGCATAAAAATAGCCATCTTTATATGCCAAACCGAATCCAAACTCATGGAAATTACTCGACACCAGCCAATCATTACATACGGTATAATATTCGTCTATAATTTCATCGCGATTATGATCAATTAATTTAGTCAATTCCTGCTTTTGCATAATATAAATGTCGCCGTCCACCACTTTCAAACCCAGCGGTTCTGCCAAACCCATTGCAATTTTTTTGTATGACATTTTGGATGGATCGCCACTGTCCGCGCCGTCTATGATGTACACGCCACCATCCGCCTCCCAGGTAGAAACGACCAGGCGACCATCAGGCAGGAAATCCATGCCGCCCACTTTGAATTGAAAATCATCGGGACGCGCCTGACTCAAATCATAACTCGGATGCACCGCGATCAAGGAAGCCTTATCACCAGGAATTCGTTTCTTTTTAGAAAAAGATACCATCTTTTCTACACTGATTTCCTGTGTTTTAGCATGTTTAAAAACCGTAGCAGGTACCGTTTGGAATTCGCCAATATCCGGCGAACTCCATTCTAATCGCAATACTTTGCCGCCGCCTGCCTGAAAATATTGAATTTTGAAAGGATGCAAGCCCTCTTCCAACGAAAGCTCGCCGTCGCGCGGATCTGCTCCGTGCAAACCATCATATTCGACCGTCACTTTATCGTCAATCCACAAACGCGCTCCGTCGTCACAAAGCAAGCGAAACACGTAGTTGTTGGTTTTTAGAATGTGCAAATAGCCGGTGACTTCGACCGCAAAATTATTTGCCAGCCCTTCAAACTCTGCATCTGCCAGCGCCACTGTTTGAAACACACCCGCAAAAGTCGGTTTCTGATTAAACTTAATATCCGCCAACACATTTGGCTGATAATCAAGTACATGTATTTTTGCAAAAGCCCCTGGCAGCAAATCATCCCCATTCACATCCTTGGAGGCACGGCTGGTATTTTCAACCGCAACCGCCCGTCCTGTTTGTGCTTTTCGCTGAGCGGCTTCCTCCTCAGCATCCAAAGACATGATGTAATTCACCATCTCCCGAATGTCCGTTTCCGGCACATTAGGGTGCGCCGTCATTGCTGCCTCGCCCCAGACGCCAGCGCCACCGTTGATGACTTTGCCGACCAGCATCGCCACATTATCCGCAGTATTCGAGTATTTTTTAGCCACATCCACGTAGGAAGGACCGATGGTTTTAACGTAGGTATTGTGACAGGTTTTACAGTCATTTTGAGAAATGAGGCGCATGCCGAGCGGCACATCCGCGGCTTCCTCTTCGCCCACAATTTTATTGTTATTAGCAATCAAAGGACGTTTGACAAAATAAGTCGTCCAAACCGTTTTTCCTTTTGAATTTAAATACAAATCTCCCTCTAAATCAATGGCTTGTATATCATTTGAAGTACGTTTTTCTGTTTGCTTCACGCGAAATTCGCCGCCCTCCACCTGCGTACTGCTTTCAAATGCGATGGAACTCAGATTGGCTTTCATCATCACCTGCGCACCAGCGGGTACGCCCTCCAGTTCAAACGTGCGCTCAAAACCGACTCGCCCATTTTCATTCGTCACGTATTCCGGCGTCTCGTGTACTTTTATAATTGTTTTCCCGTCTTTTAATTGCAAATCATAATTAATCGTAACCTGTTCATTGTCAAATCGATGTCCACGATATTGAACCGTCGGCTTTTCAGCTTTGTCATTCACAATGACCGTCCAGGGTTCCGAATATTCGTTTACAAAATAAGCATCGCCCAGCGTGCTCGGCTGCGGACCGTGCGCCGTGGTATAAACCGCGCCGTCAAAATTGACCGTACCTTTCCAGGTTTTATACAAAGCGCCGGTTTGCGCACTATACGCCGCCCACAAATCATCATTCAACGCCACCGTGAGCATCCGGGGAATGCTGTCCAGCACCGAACGAAACACCCAAGGATCGTGCGCCCGATGATAATTATTTTCAGAATTTTTCTTACAACCAATTGATAATAAAACAATTACACCACAAATTAATGTTGAAAATTTTCTCATGCGTGAATTAGGGATTTGAAACAAATATGAAATGCGAGATTTGAAATTGGAAATACCCTCACTTTACGCGAATTTCACCTTTCCTATTTCAAATTTCACATCTGGCAGAGTTATTGTAAACTTGCCACTAAGGTATAAATTTCGGGATTTATTTTTATAAATTTTGCAAAAGCAGAATAACATTTTGTTTTAAAGGTAATGGGGGAATAGGGTGATAGGGGAATGAGCCTCATTATCACCCTATTTTGACAAAGGTATGAACAACTATCTTCTTGACGAGGCGTTAATTTTGCAAAAAATGCCACTAAACATGGGAAAATATCTGGTTTTACTTGCCCTTTCCATCACTTTTTTTGCCTGCCAGCCCGAGCCGCAGCGCCTGCCCATCCTCGGCGAGCGCGATGTGGTGAACGGCGATACGATTTATCCTCAAATTGCGGATTTTGTTTTCATTAATCAAGATAGTCAGGCAGTTACGAATAACACTTTTGCAGATAAAATATATGTAGCAGATTTTTTCTTTACCTCGTGCCCAACGATTTGCCCTAAAACGACCAAGCAAATGCTGCGCATTTATGAGCATTTTAAAGCGGATGACCGAGTGCTGCTACTGGCACATTCCATTGATGTAAAGCACGATACAGTTGGAAGATTAAAGCAATATGCGACGAACTTAGGCGTAGAGACCAAAAAATGGCATTTTGTGACAGGCAATAAAGAGGAGATTTACGGCATCGCCGATGATTATTTTAGCATTGCCAGAGAAGACCCCACAGCGCCCGGCGGTTTTGACCACAGCGGCAGATTGATTTTGGTAGATAAGAATCGCCACGTTCGTTCTTTTTGTGACGGCACCAATCCAGAAGAAGTAGATCAGTTTATGAAAGATATTGATCTGTTGCTGGCGGAGCAATTTTTAGAAAAAAGGTGATAGAGGAATGGGATGATAGGGGAATAACACGCAATCCATCACCCTATTTTTCGATTCCCCTATCATCCAAAACCCTTACGGATAAACCGTTCTGGTTCCTCCGAGGGGTACGAGAAATCCAACACTGAGTGCAAATCCTTGATTGCGAATTTTTTCGTCAAAAACGGGGATGTCATACAATTCTGTGAAGCCACGGGTATAGCGTGCGTCCGCGAAAAGCTGCCCGAAACCAGTATTGAAGCCAATGCCAGCGCCCACCGCGCCGCCAACTTCAAAACGCTCGTAGTTAATCGCGTCGAGATTGATGTCGGTGTCCGATACTTTAAATTCAAAGAGTGCGTTCGCGCGGGTAATGAGTCTGCCGCTTGTCGCGTAGCCAAAAGTCGGACCAGCCGTCAGGTAGCCATGCACCGTTTCATCGCCAAATTTCACTTTTGCCAGCAGCGGCACTTCCAGATAATTAAATCGAGATTCCGCCGTAGCGCCTACGGGAACCGGCACATTGAACAAATTCACATCAAAATCTTCGGTAATTTTAAAGCCCTTCCGGGTAATGCCCAATTCCGTTTGAAGCGCAAAGTTTTTGCTAAAGCCATATTCCAATACGCCCGCTACAGATGGACCGGTAATAGATTGAAAATCAGGCGTAACTGCGTCCAGACCATCGGTCGTATAAACATCGCCAATGTTGAGTCCGCCCCGCAGACCAAGCGATAATTGGGCAAAGCTCGTGGTGTAACAAGCGAACAGAAGCGCTGCAATTGCAATAATTTTGGGTGCGTTTTTCATTTTAAAGCAGATTGTTTTTTAAATAAAAGTTTTTTCGTTTAGTAAATGTCTGACATCTGTTTTCTGACATCCGACATCTAATTGATAGCGCAAAGATGCAGGCAAGGCTTGTTAAGAGGGGTTAAGTGCTGG
>CAZFBN010000139.1:13486-15050 GCA_964517145.1 uncultured Saprospiraceae bacterium | reverse complement strand
TAGTGTGGACTAGCCCCCTAAATCCCCCCAGGGGGGACTTCACCGCAGCATTCCCTCTTGGGGAAACGGGAAGGGGGCTGGAGAGGTATCCAATATTAGTGTGGACTGTATTTTGAGAAGTCAGAAGTGAGAATACAGAATCGAGACTTTGCCAAAAAGTTGTGTAGTGTGTGTCTGGCATCCTTCGGTCGCCATAGGCTTGCCGAAGGCGAAGCTAACTTCTGGCATCTGCAAAGGGACTGCACCGGCTTCATCATAGCCCAGAGTCATTACACTATTCTTCTACCATTATCATATCAAAAAAAATCTGCTAAAAATTACCCACCTAACATTTACATTTCCTATATTGCAAACGCCAATTATACTGCTATACATTATCATTCTCAAGCGCCACACGTTATTTCAGGCTAATTTTACATTCCACCAAACAAATAACCGTTTTTGTATCATTTTTTTTCTAGTTTGAAAAGAAAAGAACATTTATTGCATAGTCATTTGTAAATAAAAATTGCTTGTTATGCACCAGTTAACATGTTTTATTATTCTTATCAAACCTGCCATACAGGAAATTCGGCTCCCTATTCGCCTACCCAATTCCTTATTTATTGACCAACTCATCTTTTTATGCCAATGAAAAAGAAAGAACAAGAATACGGGCACAAAGTGCGCCTTCTGAAGCTCCAACGCATCCTGCTCGAGCAACCCTTTCGCTACACCAAACGGCAGCTTGCCGAGCGCTTCAATGTGCATCCCGACACCATCAAAGAGGATTTTAATGCCTTTCGCAATGCTGAGTTTGAAATCGAATGTGACGATAATTATTGCTACGGCTTCACGGCAGACAAGCCCTACGAGGAGTTGAAGGATTTGCTGCATTTCTCCGAAAAAGAGCAACTTTTTTTGTTAGAAGTGATCAACCGGCTGGGTCATCACGACCCCAGCGCCGAAAAACTGCGCCGCAAAATTGTCTCCATCTACGATTTTACCAGGCTGGGCAATGCCTTCCTGCGCAAGCCCTACTTGAGCAAAATAGACCTGCTGGAGCAAGCCAAACGCGAGAAGCGCCAGGTGATCCTGCTCGATTACCACTCCTCCAACAGCAACAACATCAGCGACCGCCGGGTGGAACCCTTCGACCCCAACCCTGCCGACGACATCCTGCAAGCCTTTGATGTGGATAAAGGCGAACTGCGCCATTTCCGCATCTCGCGCATCACCCGCATTCAGCTCACCGGCGATGCCTGGGCGCACGAGACCCAGCACCGCGTGATGGCAACCGATCCTTTTTACATCGTAAGCAACGACCAGGTATCGGTGCACCTGCGCCTGCGCGTGGGCGCGTACAATGAACTGGTGTCGCGTTTTCCGTTGTCGCAAGTGTATGTGCAAAAAGCGCAAGAGGAGGGCATCTATGATTTTCAGTGCAAGGTGAACCGCAATTTTTACGGGCTGACGAATTTCATTCTGGGTTTTCACCATCAGATTGTAGAGGTGCTGTACCCCGAATCGCTCCTCGAGCACCTGCGGGCGCAAGTGGCACAAATGAAATTTGAAAATTTTTGAG
>CAZFBN010000139.1:0-13386 GCA_964517145.1 uncultured Saprospiraceae bacterium | reverse complement strand
ACAAAATCACAAAATCACAAAATCACAAAATCACAAAATCACAAAATCACAAAATAATTAGCTCACAAAATAATAAAAGATGCGAATATACTTCAAAACCACGCCCAACACCACCCCGGTGCCCTTCACCTACCAAACCGCTCTGGTGGGTGCCCTGCACAAATGGCTCGACCACAATGAGCACCACGACCGCTTGTCCTTGTACTCCCTTTCGTGGCTATATCACGGCAGAGGCAGCAAAAACGGACTGCACTTCCCTGAAGGCAGCGGCTTTTTCATCAGTTCGCCCTCCGAAGATTTTATTGCCGAGGTCATCCGGGGCGTGTTGCGCTCGCCGGAGATACGCTACGGCATGCACGTGACCGGCATCGATATGCAAGCTACGCCCGACTTTGGTGAGCAGCGCACCTTCTTCCTGCAAAGCCCCGTGCTCATCAAGCGCACCCACGAGAACGTGGTCCGCTTCTACTACCCGCAAGACGAAGAAGCCGACCTGCTCCTGACCGAAACCCTGCGCCGCAAACTCCGCAGCGCCGGTCAGCCCGACCTGCCCGTACACGTGCGCTTCGACCGCCAATACCCGCACCCCAAAACCCGCCTAGTACAATACAAAGGCACCGACATCAAAGCCACCTACTGCCCCGTGGTGATCGAAGGCGACCCCGCCGCCCTCGCCTTCGCCTGGGATGTGGGCGTGGGCAATAGCACGGGGATGGGGTTTGGTGCGCTGCGGTAGGGGATTTTTGAGAAATTAAAAAATGAAGAATATGCAAATAGATCTGACACCAGTTTTTAAAAAAGCTGATTTGACCCAAAAAGTAACATTAATCGTTGAACCACTCTCTCCTATATCAATGGTGAGTGAAATACCAGGTTCTCATTATAAAACCAACTTACTTCCTTCCAAACACCAATTGTGTGGCTTGTTTGAAAATATTCTTGGCTGGCATATTGGCATGCGACAACGGAAGGAACTCCTGAAAAAGATGAAGGAAGTGCATAAAAAGACTTACAAAATAGACTTACAGATACCTCCTTCTAACTCTGGATATGAACCTTTGGTGTACCATCTTTTTGATTTTGATCAACAGGGGGTTACTGTACATCCAACCAAGATTCATTTTGATGATTTATGGAAAAAAGCTTTTCGCCGTACTGATGCTGTGGTACACCCGAAAGGAACTCCAAATATTGATTATGAATTAATCAAAGAAAAAAGAGCACTTCCTCGTAAAACGGACAAACCGGACCAAGTTGATGATAAAGCACTGGAAACCTTCTTTAAAGAAAACATTGGAAAGTTTCCTTACTACTATTCGACATTGGCTTCGAGAGAATACATGCTAGCTCAAGGCAGTTGGTACTTGACCTTACTAATGGATAATGAGTTTTTCAATCTCCTTCAAAACTCACTGGAACAAAATTCCCTTGCCTACATGGGAACAAGTGATAGTTGGGTAGATATAAAATTTGAAATCCTATGAATACTGCACATCCTTTTATGAAATATGCGATTGCTTTAATTGCTCAAGAGCACGATGTCAATTGGGATAGCCCGGATTGGATTGATAAAGTATCCATGGAACTAAGTCGAGGTTTACAACATTTTCGGGTGAAACCAAAAGAAAATTTTATAGGCAAAGAAAAAGTTTTATTCACCTATTCTGATGAGCAAAAAGGTGATACCAGTAAAGGAATTTATTTATCTCCAAATATTCTGACACCTGATAAAACAGCAGGAAATATTTATAAATCCCTTTCTGAATTAAAGGAAAAAGTAAAAAAGAATGCTTCAAAAAATACAGACGCTACGATGTTTGTCGCGCCAACTGCCGGTGAATATTTAAGCTTCGGTCCACAGAATACTGGACGAGGTAAGCCAAAGATTACCTATTTAGAAGCAGCATTATGTTTAATAACTGCCACTACACCTTTTAAGCCTACAATGGCTTACAAGCGCCTTGCCAAGAAGAAAATAGAAAGAACAAATACTGCAATTATTCCTGACCTTGAATTAGATGAACTTGCTGAATTTATCAGTCTTTTTAAAAAAATGCTCATTACAAAAAATGATGCTCTTTTAGAAGGCAGGATTTACAAAGAAGTTGATAAAAAGGGTAATGTAAAATCAGAAAAACCGCAACGCCCAAAGCTACATGATGGTAATTATCCTTATGCTCCAACTAGCAGCGCTCTGGGAAGTACAGGATTATTAGGCGCAATTGGTGAATGGGCAAAAGAATTCGGCGAAGTTGCCCATGCGAATCGAGTATTAGAAAGCTTGAAAAAAGCTACTATATATATGATTAGTTATGGTAATGCTCAAACATTTACCTATAATCATTACATCATTGACTTAGCAAAGGAAGATCGTTTAAAGTCCATCATCGATAGTATTTACTATTCAGAACTATTTGATAAAAGAAGATGGGAGAACAAAGAAGAATACGAGAAATTTGACTTATTCACCGGTCGTTTCTTATTACTTTTTAATCGTGCTTCCTTTCAAGACTTTTTGTCTTTCCGTGCAGAATATCCGAGTAAAGTAACCTTATTGTTTAACACATATTTTATCAAAATGGCAAACATTTCTCCTGAAGTAGTCGCCTCGGCACGCGCTTTAGGCAAGTGGCTCAATTATGTAGCCTACATTGCTGCGGAGCAAGAGGTCGATGCCCCTAAAGGCTCGAATGAGTATTGGGACAAAATCAAAAAATTTAAAGCTAAAGTACTTGTTGAACTAGAAAGCTCAACCTTTTCTGCAAGGACAGGTGATGCACTCATTGCTCAAGCTGTAACAAGAGCAGGAAGGCTTACTGGAATGGATGCGCCAGAAGAAGCTGCTTTATTCATGGAAAAAACTTGCAGTGGAGAACTGGATTTAGACAATGCAAAAAATCTTTTGATTGCATTCTCTCGCTTGATAAACAAATATGAAAAAAAGAAAAAGCCTGTAACAGCTGATGATGCTTTGGAAGAAGAACCTACTGGCGAGGATTTTTCTGATGCTCAGGAGTAAATTAATTATCAAAAATAAAAATTATCAAAACAATGGAAAATATTAAAGGAATCCTAGTTTCAATCTCTGCCCCTTTTGAAAATCACATTGCAAATGGAGGCGAAAAATTGCTTGGAAATGCTTCATCCATTAAAAGAACACCGGATGGTAAGGTCTATGTCTCTGGGCAAATGCAGCGGCATGTTTTGTTTTCTGCAATGGATAGAATTAATCAAACCGACCCCAACAGAGGACAAACATATGTATCTAATGGTGACGGTGTAAGTAATAAAATTGAAATTGATCTGAGAGCCGACATGGGTGGATTTATGCACCCTTCAAAAGGTGACTATTCTGGTCGGAGAACTGCTCCGCTAAGTGCTACACCTGCTATTGCATTTGGAGAAAAACCAAGTAAAATAGGTCGAGATTTATTGGTGAGAATAAAACAAGACCCAAATGAAAATAGCCGCGACCAAGCTCTTGCCACACGTGAATTCAGTGAATACGATGAAATGCACATGAATTTCTTTTTGGACATTAGTTCATTAGGGATTTCAAAAGCATTTGATTATGATAATGGATTTCATATTAATACACAATTCATTAAGCATATTCCAGAAGATGAAAGAAAACGCCGTGTAAAATTATTTCTAGAAGCTACACGCTCTATGAACGATTATGCCAATCAGGCGAGGAATGCTGTGAGTGGTGAGCCACAAAAAGTATTAATTGTGTTTGACACCAAGTTGAGTCGAAAAGCATCTCGTTTCTTTTCTGCTTCTCCAAAAGAACAGACTAATATTTTGCGTGAATTAGAATTGAGAAGTGCAAAATTTATTATTGGCGACGATACTAGTGGTGAGATTTCTGTGGCACAAGCATACGAAGAAGCGCTTAAATTTTTGCAGTCTTCTTCATTATATGACCCTTGCGGAAATGATGATAATATCAAAACTTTTGCAGAAGCATTTGGAGAATAATGGAAAAGATTCTATTAGCTAAATCATCAGGTGTTACACTTCAGGAGCATACAGATAACGTCATAGCTCAAGGTAATTACATTATAGAATCCTTCCCTTTTACTATGCAAAAATATCAAAACATGGTGGGGAAGGATTTATCCAAGCGATTACGCGGTGCGTGTAAGCATCATGATGATGGCAAAGCTCATAAAAAATGGCAAGAAGCATGTTATGAAGATTACTACAAGTTTTTAGAATGGCAGAAAGCACACGGTGGAACATTTCAGGATTATGATAAAGCAGTAAAGGGAAGAACAGGTGAAAGCCTTATGAAAACAGGCATACGCCATGAAATTTGTTCTTTAATTCAGAATAAGAATAACGGCTTTTCTTTACCAGTACAAGTTGCAATTGCTGCACATCATTCCAAATTGAGTTATGCGCATGAGCACAGATGGAATGATGGGGTTTTAGGAATAGAAAGCGCCAACTTTTGGAAATTATTCAAAAATGAAAGCTATGAATTTAAAAACAGGCGTGATTTTCAAAAAGCTGTTTATGCTATTTACGAATATAGTGGCGTTAGAGGTCTGCTTCAACTCGCCGATCACCGAGCAAGTGCAAAAGAAAATTTAGAACCATTACCTGAATTCAAGAAGTTTTCCTACACTTTTCCGCATCCAGAAAAGCGGAATGTACAAAGAATCATTGATGAGCATTGGCAAGAGGATTTATTATTAGTACGAGCACCTACTGGTGCAGGTAAAACAGACGCTTCCCTACTTTGGGCAGCAAAACAAATTGAAAATGGTCGAGCAGAACGATTAGTGATTGCTATGCCTACTCGATTTACCTCCAATGCATTGTCTATCAATGTAGCCAGCAGTTTATCGGATACTGGTTTATATCATTCCAGTGCTTGGTTTGCAAAATTTAGCCAAAAACTAAATGGCGATAAAGCAACTGAAAAAGCAGCAAAGAAAGAACATGAATTAGCAAGAAAATTACTTACACCAGTAACAGTTTGTACCATAGATCACTTACTCATTACACTTTCACTAACGAGAGAAGATCATCATACTATTGCATTTAATTTAGCTAACAGCTGTGTAGTGATTGATGAAGCAGACTTTTATGATGAATTTACACAAGCCAATATTTTGGTATTACTAGAAGCTCTTAAACTTTGGCAAGTTCCAGTACTAATTATGAGTGCTTCTTTACCGGAAAGCAGCGTTTCTATGTATGAGAAAACGGGTTACAAGATAGACAGTATAAAAGAAGATATTTCCGATAATGATAGAATTAGATGTCACATTCAAACGACCAGAGAATACTCAGAAGTAGCTGAATTGGAAGACTTATTCTACAAATGTATAGCGCAAAAAGCGGGAATCATTTATGCAAATACGGTTGATAAAGCTTTCAAAGTTTATAATTGGTTTCAGAAACGAAATATAGAACCTATTCTTTATCACAGCAGATTTACCGAACCAGACAAAAAAGAGAAAGAGAGCTTATTAATTGAAAAATTAGGCAAATCTGCGTGGGAGTCAGGAAATGCAGAAGGTATAGCCATTTTAACACAGATCGGTGAACTAAGTATTAATATCAGTGCAGATATAATGTTGACAGACCTTTGTCCGATGGATAGATTTGTGCAAAGAGCAGGGCGACTTTCTAGATTTGATAAAAATAAAATTGGAGAAATTCATTTACTGTATCCATTCAAAGACGGCAGCTTTTATCCTGCGCCCTATGGGATTTATCAACGAGGAAAAGGCTGGGCTCCGATCGAACCATTGTTAAAGACTAAAGAATTACTTACTACCATAGGTTACAGTGCGACTGATTTTGTAAATTTAGTAAATGAAGTTTATCCTCAAAGTGTAGATTTTTCTGATAAAGCAATTCTTAATGCTAATTCGCTGAAAGATTATCTTATTTACAATTGGTTGATAAGTAGTAAGGAAATTGTTTTAGAAGATGCCGATGAAGCTGTCCATTGGAAAAGTCGAAATATTCAAGGGAATGAAACTGTATTCGTAGAAAGACCTGAAAACATTTATTTTAGTAACTGGACAAAACTTAACGAAATTAAATCTCTGAATTCTGTTGATTTACCGCTCTACCTTATAGAACAGGGAATTAAAAAGCATAAGTTAGAAAGAATACCAATATATATCGGTGAAGATAAGCATTCAATTGTAGTTAGCCATCCGGGGGTTTATTCACCGGATACAGGTTTAATTTTTATAGAAGAAGGATTAGAAGACAATTTCCTTTAAAATTATTTCCACAACCATGACCATCACCGCCACCCACGTCGCATACCTCCACGTATGCCGGCGCAAGCTATGGCTATTTGCCAACAGTATTTGGATGGAGCATAGCTCCGATACTGTGTATGAGGGCAAGCTCATCGGCGAAAGCACTTACCGCGAGCGCGCCGCGAAGAATACGCAGGTGGAGCTTTCACTGGCTTTGCGGGAAGATTGTACCGGCGCTGCCAAAATTGATTATTACGACGCCCGCAGCAAAACGGTGCACGAAACCAAAAAGTCGGACAAAATGGAGCAGGCGCACATCGCACAGGTGCAGTATTACCTGTATTTGTTGCAGCGCAGCGGCGTGGAAGGCGCACAAGGTATCATCGAGTACCCGAAGCTGCGCGAGCGAACTCCGGTCACACTCACGCCCGCCGACGTACCCACCGTAGAGCAATGGATCACTGATATTCAACGCATTGTAAGCGCCCCTACCTGCCCCGACCCGATCCACAAACCTGTTTGTAAAAAATGCGCGTATTATGAGTATTGCTATGCAGATGAGGGGTGAGCGGGTGAGCGAGTGAGGGATGAGCGAGTGAGGGGTGAGCGAGTGAGGGGTGAGCGAGTGAGGGGTGAGCGAGTGAGGGGGGATCTCCGCTCTCCCGTTCACCAGATAACCAAATCACCTCTCACCAAATCACCTCTCACCAAATCACCTCTCACCAAATCACCAAATCACCAAATCACCAGATCACTAAATAAAAAAGATGAAAAAAACCTACTACCTCTTCAACCCCGGTCGCCTGAGCCGCAAGGATAACACCCTGAAATTCACGCCCATCGACGAAGACGGCAACGAAGGACCGCCCCGCTACCTGCCGGTGGAAACCATCAGCGAATTGTACATTTTCGGTAGCCTGGATGCCAATAGCGCTTTGTATAATTTCCTGGGCAAGGAGCAAATTGCCGTGCATTTTTTTGATTATTACGAACATTACACCGGTTCTTTTATGCCCAAAGATTATTTATTGGCGGGTAAAGTGCAGGTGGAACAAACCCGCGCTTATCTCGACAAGCCTACCCGGCTGGCGCTGGCGCGTTGCTTCGTGGAGGGGGCGGCGGCGAATATGCTGAAAGTGCTGCGCTACTACGCCAATCGTGGCAAGGATTTGGAGGCTTGTATGCTGTCCATCGAGCTATACACGCACCAGATCACCAGTTCACCCGATGTATCTTCCTTGATGGGCATCGAGGGTAATATTCGCCAGACGTATTATGATGCGTTTGATATCATATTGAGCGATTTTATGATGGAGGGCAGAAGCAAACAACTGCCTAAAAATGAGGTAAATGCGCTGATTTCTTTTGGTAATATGCTGTGTTACACGGCTTGCCTGGGGCAGATTTATCATACGCAGCTCAATCCCACCATTAGTTTTCTGCACGAACCCGGCGCCCGCCGCTACTCCCTGGCGCTCGATCTGGCGGAAATTTTCAAACCCATCTTGGTGGATCGCCTGATTTTCAGTCTGTTAAACAAGCGCGTGCTGCAAGCCAGCGACTTTCGTTGGGATTTGAACTACTGCCTGCTGAAAGAAAGCGGCGCCAAACTCTTCCTCAAAGCCTGGGAAGAACGCCTCGCCGAAACCATTCAGCACCGCAGCCTCAAGCGCTCGGTGAGTTATAAACATCTAATCAAACTGGAATGTCATAAAATTCAGAAGCATATCATAGAGCATAAAATTTATAAGCCGTTTAAGATATATTGGTAGGGTGAGGGGTGAGGAGGGATCTTGTGAGGGGTGAGGGGTGAGGGGTGAGTTGGTGAGGAGTGATCTTATGTTTACTAGCTCACGAGCTAACTAAATCACTAAATCACCAGCTAAAAATGTGACTTTAAAATTTCCTCAAGCGTCAAAAAGAAAAAATATGATATGCAACAGGAATCTTTTAATGAGAAATTTCGCGTTCGGACAAAACAATTGGCAATAGCCATTTTGAAAAGTTATACACAATTGCCTAAAACAGATGAAATCCAAATTGTAGGTAAACAACTCATGCGTTCTGCTACCTCGGTTGCTGCTAATTTTCGGGCAACTTGCCGTGCTCGTTCCCAAGCTGAAAAATACGCAAAGCTATGTATTGTAGTAGAAGAAGCGGATGAAACCATCTTTTGGTTGGAAGTTTTACACGAAAGTAACATTGCAAATATCAAAAATATATCTATGTTACAGTCCGAAGCAATGGAAATATTGAAGGTAATGTCAAGCTACCGGAAAACTTTGAAACAAGCATTGAATAAGGGTAAAGATAATCCGTGAGGGGTGAGGGGTGAGGGGTGAGAGGTGAGAGGTGATTTGGTGAGAGGTGATTTGGTGAGGAGTGAGAAGGGCTGACCAGTTCACCAGTTCACCAGTTCACCAGCTCACCAGCTCACCAAATCACTAAATATAAAAATATGTACATCATATTAGTCTATGACGTTAACGAAAAACGGGTCGGTAAAATGCTCAAGCTTTGCCGCCGGTATTTGAATTGGATTCAAAACTCGGTGTTTGAAGGCGAAATTAGCGAAGTGAAGCTCAAAGAACTCATCTTGGAAGCCAAAGCCCTGATGAATGAGCAGGAAGACAGCCTCATTTTGTTCAAAAGCCGCGACACCCGCTGGCTCGACAAACAGATCATTGGCGTGGAAAAAATGAATATTGATACATTTTTATGAATTTCCCTTTCCCCTGTATATCAATCCATTGCACCTTCGCTGGTCGTCGAAGCAAGCCTCGCGAACAAAAATTCAACATTTTTGCTGCGCCTCCATTTCATAATTTATTCATATACAAGTGCTTAATCGGGTCGTCGCTCCCCCGGCAAAATCCGGCTATTGCTCACAGACGCTTTTTTTCCTATATTTAGGCAAGCTTCTACAGCAGTAGTTCTTTGACAAACAGGGCATTATACATCTCTTCATAACGGGTATTAATTGAATCATAATGGAATTGAAACTTCTGATTCGAAAATTGAAACCGTTCTGCGAATGCGTATTAATTGAATCATAATGGAATTGAAACATTATTTTTTGCTTGTCTGCTTTGGTGACGACGTGCGTATTAATTGAATCATAATGGAATTGAAACACCCGATTGGCATTGCGCTAACACAAGGGAATCGATGTATTAATTGAATCATAATGGAATTGAAACCTGTGTTGTAATATCCTAGTGCATAGCCAGCTCCTCGTATTAATTGAATCATAATGGAATTGAAACCCGCAAACCTTCCGGCAGCAAGCCGAATACATACAAGTATTAATTGAATCATAATGGAATTGAAACTTGCAATCCAGTTCACCGCATAGTTGCCTTTCTCGCGTATTAATTGAATCATAATGGAATTGAAACTGACAGGTAGTTGTACGCCACGGTCGGAACTTGCTCGTATTAATTGAATCATAATGGAATTGAAACAGTAGTCTAATATTGCAAAATACTGCTTTTGACTAACGTATTAATTGAATCATAATGGAATTGAAACTTAAAAAATTAATTATCATGGCTTTAAGCAATCGCAGTATTAATTGAATCATAATGGAATTGAAACGTTGAAACACAAGCGGATATTGAAGGCGGTTTAACGGTATTAATTGAATCATAATGGAATTGAAACTTGCTCCTGGCTCTTTTTTCTTACATTCGGTTTGTAGTATTAATTGAATCATAATGGAATTGAAACGTTGATCAATTCTTTTAGCCTCGCTATCTGTTCCCTGTATTAATTGAATCATAATGGAATTGAAACCAAGTACATATTATTTTGAAAGAATATCGTCGCTTTGTATTAATTGAATCATAATGGAATTGAAACATAAAACTGCGTACCGGCTTTGATATACTCTGTGTAGTATTAATTGAATCATAATGGAATTGAAACAAGCGCAGTGATTGAAAGGATCGTATCTTGTGTTACGTATTAATTGAATCATAATGGAATTGAAACCAATACACGAGCACACACAACACGAGTACGCCAACGGTATTAATTGAATCATAATGGAATTGAAACTGCCATGCTGCCCCGAGCCGAAGGCAAGCAACAGACGTATTAATTGAATCATAATGGAATTGAAACCTGCTTTACAAGTGGTTTCAAATTATAATGACTTGCGTATTAATTGAATCATAATGGAATTGAAACTTGAATTGCAAGATTTTGGTTACAAGCTAGTTTCGGTATTAATTGAATCATAATGGAATTGAAACATTCGAGTTGACCAAAGCCGACCGCCGATTTACCGGTATTAATTGAATCATAATGGAATTGAAACAACCCCTCTACCCCATATGAAATTTATTTTGTATGGGTATTAATTGAATCATAATGGAATTGAAACTTGATTCGGCAATCAATTATGAATTGTGCTTTTTCAGTATTAATTGAATCATAATGGAATTGAAACCTTGATTAAGCCCTTTTCGACTAACTTTTTAAACAGGTATTAATTGAATCATAATGGAATTGAAACTGTGTTCTTCCCAACTTTTTCTTATATATTCATAAAGTATTAATTGAATCATAATGGAATTGAAACTGTTTTTTGATGCGAAATAGTAAACTTCGCTATCAAGTATTAATTGAATCATAATGGAATTGAAACAACGAGCGTTTCATGCAAACCATTGCTTGTGCCTGAGTATTAATTGAATCATAATGGAATTGAAACGTTCCAAAGATGTTGTCTTCTTTTATAAGGAATTCGGTATTAATTGAATCATAATGGAATTGAAACTTTTAGGCTTTTTTCCTGATCTATAGAAATTATATAGTATTAATTGAATCATAATGGAATTGAAACTCGATGATGGCGTTCGGTGCAAGCAATCGGATAAGCGTATTAATTGAATCATAATGGAATTGAAACTGCAAGATGCCAGAAATCCAGTTTTTTGCGCCTAAAGTATTAATTGAATCATAATGGAATTGAAACCGGTCGGAACTTGCTCCGCTTGTGAGTTCCATTGCTGTATTAATTGAATCATAATGGAATTGAAACACCTGACTGACGATTTTTTAGGTGAAGCGGTTGAATGTATTAATTGAATCATAATGGAATTGAAACGCAAAAGACGAATTTCAAAATGAAAATTGGCGCGCTGTATTAATTGAATCATAATGGAATTGAAACGCGAGTGGTAGGGTTATGGATTGCGTGAGGGTTGACGTATTAATTGAATCATAATGGAATTGAAACTATCCGTCCAGGTGTAAGCGGCAAATTGCTTTCGAGTATTAATTGAATCATAATGGAATTGAAACTTAATTTAGTCCAGTTCATTGCACGTACGTTGTCAAGTATTAATTGAATCATAATGGAATTGAAACCTTGGGAAAACTACCAAATTACAGCAGCAGCGATATGTATTAATTGAATCATAATGGAATTGAAACTCCAACGGCAAAAAACGGTCGCTGATTATCGGTGTTGTATTAATTGAATCATAATGGAATTGAAACATATACATTCCGCGCACCTCGTAACGACCGCCCCTTGTATTAATTGAATCATAATGGAATTGAAACATTTCTGTTGCATTGGTAACAGTCGGTTTACTTATGTATTAATTGAATCATAATGGAATTGAAACGTTTTCCAGCGCGACAACTGATGAACAAATTGATTGTATTAATTGAATCATAATGGAATTGAAACGAAAGATAAGAATCGAGATAAGACAAAAGTCTTTCATGGTATTAATTGAATCATAATGGAATTGAAACCTTGTTGAGGCGTGGCAATATGCCGGGGCTTTACTTGTATTAATTGAATCATAATGGAATTGAAACGCGCTAGACAATTTTTGAGAAAAAGCGTTTAGTTGGTATTAATTGAATCATAATGGAATTGAAACTTTTAAAAATGGCGTTGGATTGAATAGCAAGCTTTTGTATTAATTGAATCATAATGGAATTGAAACATCTTTTCCTTCGTATTTTACCCACTTGATTAAGCCGTATTAATTGAATCATAATGGAATTGAAACTCGCAATCGGCGGCGTGGCGGTCAATGATTTGTTGGGTATTAATTGAATCATAATGGAATTGAAACTAGCTGCTTCTAAAGTAATGCACTTTATAAAGGAAGAGTATTAATTGAATCATAATGGAATTGAAACATTTGGACTAGTGCTACGTCGCTCGGCAACTCCCTGTATTAATTGAATCATAATGGAATTGAAACGAAGGTAATTTTGTTTCTCCCGACTTGCTTGTTTTTGTATTAATTGAATCATAATGGAATTGAAACACGCAAAGCATTTATTTTCTGAATTACACAGACTGTGTATTAATTGAATCATAATGGAATTGAAACCTGCTTTTTTCGCCTGGAGGTCGGCAACTTTGGCGGTATTAATTGAATCATAATGGAATTGAAACTTCTTTGTAGAACCGGGATTCGCCAAAAGTAAATCAGTATTAATTGAATCATAATGGAATTGAAACTTCCGTACTGTCTCTATCTTTAACGACTGAACCATTGTATTAATTGAATCATAATGGAATTGAAACCATCCAAAGGAATGAAGCACTTTTCAAGATGCTTTAGTATTAATTGAATCATAATGGAATTGAAACTAAATAGTAATAGGCTAATATTTTATCAGATATTGAGTATTAATTGAATCATAATGGAATTGAAACTTCAATAACTACCTCCCTATAATACAGTGGAAAGTAGTATTAATTGAATCATAATGGAATTGAAACGCCCCAGCGTTTATAAAGAACCGTCTTGACTGTGAAGTATTAATTGAATCATAATGGAATTGAAACTGTGTAATTAATTTACGAACTATTAATAAATCCAAGTATTAATTGAATCATAATGGAATTGAAACGCGCGAAAGAGTCACCCGATAGACTTTTTGGTAATTGTATTAATTGAATCATAATGGAATTGAAACTTATGCTCAAGCTTTTAAGGCTTTTAAGGGCATGGTATTAATTGAATCATAATGGAATTGAAACTTTTTCATGTGATTATTATTTAAAATTCGTTTCTTTGTATTAATTGAATCATAATGGAATTGAAACCGCATTCTGTTTTTTCGGTACGGTGGAAAAGTTTAGTATTAATTGAATCATAATGGAATTGAAACT
>CAZFBN010000138.1:0-15154 GCA_964517145.1 uncultured Saprospiraceae bacterium | reverse complement strand
AAGGGCGGATTCTCTATTTTCAAACCACTTTGCTAAAATTTAAACATGCTCTTATTTTTTGCGCGTTTTTCTAAACCCAAGGCGCAAATTTTATTTAGTAAAAATGCTATTATCACGAATCATCGAACCAATGGGGAGCGTACTCTTCAATTTAGAATTGTAAATATACGTAACAATAAGATTATCAATTTGAAAGCTAAAGTGCTCTTTGCATGGTTGGAAGAGTGTTCGGGGCGTCCTGAGCGTCGCTTTAAATTATTGACTTTAGAGCGGGAAGAAGTGACGCTGTTTCCGTTAAATTGGACATTGGTACATTATATTGATGAAAATAGCCCTTTATTTCAAAAAGGAAAAGAACAATTAATAAAAGAACATGCCGAAATTTTGATACAAATAGAAGGATTTGATGAAACTTTTTCTCAAAATGTTCATATCAATAGCTCTTACGGAGCGAAAGATTTATTATGTGAAGTGCAGTTTAAGCCGATGTATTATTCAAAAAACGGCAGCACTGTTTTAGAATTGGATAAAATTCATGAAGTAGAATGAAATAAAATATAAAGTTATTACATTGAGGTGTACAAACTTGAACTTTTCCAAATTTGTAGAGTTTTCCTTCCAAATCTTCCTGGTATGAAAAAGTCAATTTTAATTTTATTTTTTTGGGCTTCAGTGTGGACACTATTCGCACAGAGCGATAATGTGCTAAAATTCAATGAAGTACGCTTGCAAAAACAGCGTATAGGAATGCTTATCCTTGGTTCATGGGCGGTGGGCAATATCGCAACCGGAGCAATTTTAGCCGGTCAACGCAGCGGCGAAGATAAATATTTTCACCAGATGAATATCGGCTGGAACGCAGTGAATCTGGGGCTTGCAACGTTCGGTTATTTGAATGCGATGAATGCCGATCCGGCAAGTTATGATATGGCAGCAACGATTCAGCAACAATATAATATTGAAAAAATTTTATTATTGAATACTGGCTTGGATGTTGGTTATATGCTCGGCGGTTTGTATTTAATGGAGCGTTCTAAAAATAATAATAAAAACCCAGAGCGGCTAAAAGGTTTTGGGAAGTCTATAGTATTACAGGGTGCATTTTTATTTACGTTCGATTTAATATTTTATTTTACACACGCACAAACCCGCTCCATAGAATGGCAGCAATTATTATCGAATGTGTATTTCGATGGAAATCAGGTAGGTTTTGTATTGCAATTTTAATAGTACACTGATACAGTACACTGATTAATTAAGATGGTTAAGATTTTGATTGATCATAATCAATCTTAAAAAATCATAAAAATCAGTGTCCCGTCCCCATCTCTTTTTTCAATAACGCCATATTATCATCATGATATTTTTGCATAATGCCCGGAAAACCATAGTGTTGGAACAGTGCTTCGGTTGAAAATTCCTTCCCATCCTGCAAAGCTTCGCGCACCGAACGAATGTAAGCGGAAGAATCTTGAATGCGATTGATCATTTCCGCCTCGTCCATCGTAGCGTCGCCGTGTCCGGGAATCAGTAAATCGATATGGCTTTGCTTCATAATCTGCTCGGCTTTCACCAAAGCTCTTTTGTACGCAAAACTACTATGATAAATGTAAGGAAATTCTATATTGGATAAATAATCCCCGGCAATCCAAATGCGTTGATTTTCAAACTCTACAATAGTAAAAATTCCATCTATATTATGTCCGGGTGTTAAATAAAAAGTCAAAACCGTTTCACCGATTATTAATTCCTGCTCATCTTTTTCGACGATAATGTCAACTTTCGGATATTCAATGGCATACGGACGCCGGATGTAATATTCATCATCAAATTTTAAAATTTGCTGAATATTTTTATCTTTTTCGGGATTGTCAATAAATGCTTGCGAAGCAATCACCGTCGCACCGGGAAAAGCATTATATCCTATAATATGGTCGTAATCTGAATGTGTAAATAGCAGATAGAGTGGGCGTTCGCCGCGTAAAGTGGCAACTAAATTGGTGATTTGCTGAATTTCATGAGGCAGCCAGGTCGGATCCACCACCAATATCATATCTTTGGTAACAATCACCGTAGAAGTGGTGCGGTACAAAGCGCTCTCGAATACGCAAACGTTGGGTGTTTTGATTTGAATCATTTTTTTATGTTGTAAGGTTGATGGGTTGTTCCGAAGGAATCCCTTTGGGAAATGGTTGATTTTTGAATTCTCAGCAACGAACTTATGACAAAATGAACTATCTTGCAATGAAATCTTGTTTTTAAATCAAAAAATTATGATAGCAGTCGTAGGGACTTATAAGGATGGGGTTGTTACGTTCGAACAGGAGGTGCAAAGCGCTAAGCCTGTGAAAGTCATCGTCACTTTTCTGGAAGAGGTAGAAACCCAGACAGAAGGCGGTTTGCAGCTTTCTGATTTTTCATTTTTCAAAACGCGCGAATTGCTGAAGGATTTCAAAGGTTCATTCGCTGAAACAGTTATTATTGAAAGAGGGGAGTAAGTTAAGCTCCAATGGAGCAATTACAAATATTTAGAAGGTTATTACCGATATATAAGCCCTAAAGGGCTATTTTTCTTTCTGTGATTTTCCTATCTTTGCAAACTTTTTGCAAAAGGCAGTTGTCTGCTATTCGTATGAAAACAAAGACCTTAAAGAAAGATAAAGTCAACGTCATTACGCTGGGCTGCTCGAAGAATCTGGTGGATTCGGAGCATATCATCACGCAATTGCGCGGGAATGACTATGAGGTGGTGCACGACAGCAATGACCAGGCGAACGTGATCATCGTGAATACCTGCGGATTTATTGACCTGGCGAAGCAGGAGTCGATTGATACAATTTTGGAATATGCCGAGGTGAAAAAAGACGGCGGCATCGATAAATTGTACGTGACGGGCTGTTTGAGTCAGCGTTATCGAGATGATTTGTCAGTGGAAATTCCCGAGGTGGATGCGTGGTTTGGTACGCTGGAACTGCCGCAATTGCTAGCGAAATTCAATGCCGATTATAAGCATGAGCTAATTGGAGAAAGAATTATTACGACCGAGCCGCATTATGCGTATCTCAAGATTTCTGAAGGATGCAATCGCACCTGCTCGTTTTGCGCGATTCCGCTGATGCGCGGCGGGCATGTGTCGAAGCCGATTGAGCAATTGGTGAAAGAAGCGCAAAGCCTGGCGCGGCGCGGGGTGAAGGAGTTGATGCTCATTGCGCAGGAATTGACGTATTATGGATTGGATATATATAAAAAACGGGAATTACCGCAGTTATTGTATGCCTTGTCGGAGGTAGAAGGGATCGAATGGATTCGATTGCATTATGCGTATCCGAGTAAATTTCCAGTCGAAATTTTTGATGCAATGGCTTCATTGCCAAAGGTTTGTAATTATCTTGATATGCCGTTGCAACATGCCAATAATGCGGTTTTAGATCGGATGCGGCGGCAGATTACCAAAGAGGAAACCCTGGATTTAATTGCAATAGCGCGCCAAAAAGTGCCGGATTTGACTTTGCGTACGACGATGCTCGTGGGGTATCCAGGGGAGACGGAGGAGGAATTTGAGGATTTGTGCGATTTTGTTCGGGAAGTGCGCTTTGATCGTTTGGGTGTTTTTCAATATTCGCATGAGGAGGGCACGCGCGCGTACGAGTTTGAAGACGATGTGCCGGAAGAGGTGAAAGCCGAGCGGGCGGCGCGTTTGATGGAGATTCAGCAGAATATTTCCTTGGAAAAGAATCAGGAAAAAATAGGGAAAGTGTATAAAGTATTGTTTGACCGCAAGGAAGGTGAATATTTTATCGGGCGAACGGACGGTGATTCGCCGGAGGTGGACAATGAGGTGCTGGTGTCCGCCAAAAATCAGTATTTGCGGGTGGGTGATTTTGCTCAGGTGCGCATTACCGATGCGGAGGAGTTTGATTTGTATGGGGAGGTGGTTTCGTATTCGGACGTGAAGGTTTCTGAAATATAAAACCATTTTAAAAGTGATCCAGCTAAAAGTGATCTTGTGAAAGTTGTTATTCGGTGGTTAGAACGTTATAAGAGGCTGCTAAAATGTTGTAATAGGGTACTTTTGTTTTAAAATAGCCTGCTGTAAAATTAAAGGAGGGTGCTATATTATTAAAAGAAGGTCTTTTTGTTTTAAAATCGATGGTTAGAACGTTGTAAGAGGCTGCTAAAATGTTGTAAGAGGATACTTTTGTTTTAAAATAGCCCGCTGTAAAATTAAAGGAGGGTGCTACACTATTAATAGAGGGTCTTTTTGTTTTAAATTCGGCGGTTAGAACGTTGTAGGAGGCTGCTAAAATGTTGTAATAGGGTATTTTTGTTTTAAATTAACGTGAATGATGGATTTAGCGCAGCTAAATCGTTGTTTTTTTTACCACCTTAGACACTTAAGGACACCTTAGGATGCACCTTTAGGCGCTAAAGCGATCTATGGTGTCTAAGGTGGTTTAAAAAAAAGCGTCACGGTTTGAGCAGTTATTTGAAAAAGCGTCTTAAAATATGTTTATTGTTTGACTATCAATATCATACGATCAATTTTATCCAATATTCACTTTAAATTCGGCGGTTAGAACGTTGTAGGAGGCTGCTAAAGGGTTGTAACAGGGTATTTTTGTTTTAAAATGGGCAATGGTAGCGTTTTCTTACCCGATTTAAGAATTGCTGGCTACTTGCAAACCCAATTCCCGACCTTTTTCGAGCATTAGTGCGTAAGCTTCTTCATAATTGTTGCCAATTTCTCCGTCCAGAATGGCTTCCCGAATGGTATTTTTGATGATGCCCACCTCCCGAGAAGGTTGAATACCAAAGGTTTCCATAATCATTTCGCCAGTGACGGGCGGCTGCCAGTTGCGCAAGTGGTCTTTTTCTTCAATTTCTTTGAGGCGCTGACGCACCAATTCGTAATTTTCAAGATAGGTTTTGACCTTCAACGGATTTTTGGAAGTAATGTCCGCTTCGCACAGCATCATCAGGTCATCAATGTCATCGCCCGCGTCAAACAGCAAGCGCCGAATCGCAGAGTCCGTAATGTTTTCTTTGGTAAGTGAAATGGGACGCAGGTGCAGCAGCACTAATTTTTGTACAAACTTCATTTTATTATCCAACGGCAGACCCAGGCGTCGAAAAATTTTGGGCACCATGCTAGCGCCGAGCGCATCGTGTCCATGAAAAGTCCAGCCATGTTCCGGGTGAAAGCGTTTGGTCGGCGGTTTGGCAATATCATGCAAGATGGCAGCCCAGCGCAGCCAAACATTGTCCGTTTTGCGACTCAAATTGTCCAGCACTTGCAAAGTATGGTAAAAATTATCCTTATGAGCCCGACCGTTTTTGACTTCAACGCCTTGCAACGCCGCCATTTCCGGAAAGAAAAGATGGAGCAGTTTGGAATCGAACAACAATTTGAACCCTACTGAAGGCGGATTTGATAAAATGATTTTATTCAATTCTGTACAAATGCGTTCCTTAGAAACAATGTTGAGTCGGTCGCGGTATTTGGCAATCGCCTTAAACGTCTCAGGATCAATGGCAAAGCCTAATTGCGCAGAAAAGCGAATGGCGCGCATCATGCGCAAAGGGTCATCCGAAAAGGTTTTGCCGGGTTCGAGGGGCGTTTTTATAATTTTTTGCTCCAAATGTGTTAAACCACCAAAGGGATCCACGATGGCACCAAAGTCTTTTTCATTCAAACTAACAGCCAGCGCATTGATGGTAAAGTCGCGGCGATTTTGATCGTCTTCGAGCGATCCTTCTTCCACGGTGGGTTTGCGCGAGTCGTGCCGGTAGGATTCTTTGCGCGCACCGACAAATTCAATTTCCAGGTCGCCGTGTTTGAGCATTGCGGTGCCAAACCGACTGTAAACAGTGACTCTGGGAATGGGACGCAGCTTGAACGCCACGTGCTCCGCCAGCCGAATGCCGCTGCCCACGCACACGATGTCCATATCTTTGGAAGGGCGTGCCAGCAATCGGTCGCGCACATAGCCGCCCACTACGTAAGCCGGGTAACCTAGCTCCGCTGCCGTTTCGCTTATCACCTGAAAAATTTTCCGTTCGTCCGCTTGTATATTAAAAACCACTGTCGAAGTACGATTTACAATTTACAAAGTGCAATTGCTTGAATCTACAAAACTTATAAAACTGTAATTTTATCTCAGTAATCGCAAGGGGCTATGCCAGATACGATGCGCAAGATTATTGAATAATTCTTACATCTAGTAGGGCATTGATTGAAATATTATCAGAGACTGCCGCATGCGTTACGTCCATGCAAAATCTAATGTTTTGCTGTAAACCATTTCAATTTCATCCAACACTGCAAAAAGGTTTTCGGCAGCGTCTAAAGTGACCAATTGGCTGCGATAAGGTTTAATGTGCGGAAACCCTCGGAAGTAATTGGTATAATGGCGACGCATTTCTACAATGCCCAGTTTTTCGCCTTTCCAGTCAATGGAATGCTGCAAATGCTGGCGCGCGGCGTCCACTCGCTCTTTTACGCTTGGCGGAGGCAGTAGTTCGCCCGTGGCAAAATAATGCTTGATTTCTCGAAATACCCAGGGGTAGCCAATGCTGGCACGACCGATCATAATGCCGTCCACGCCATAGCGATTGCGGTATTCCAGTGCTTTCTGAGGGCTATCCACGTCGCCATTTCCAAAAATGGGCATGAAGATGCGTGGATTTTCCTTTACTTTGGCAATCCAACTCCAATCGGCTTCGCCTTTGTACATTTGCTTGCGAGTGCGGGCATGAATGGTAAGTGCTTGTACGCCAATGTCTTGCAGGCGTTCTGCTACTTCGATGATGTTGATGGAATTTTCATCCCAGCCCAGGCGGGTTTTAACAGTAACAGGTTTTTGAGTAGAATCAATCACTGCTTTGGTCAAAGCGATCATCTTTGGAATATCCTGCAACAAGCCTGCGCCTGCCATTTTGTTGGCAACTTTTGCTACCGGACAACCATAATTGATGTCAATCACATCTGGATTCGCCTTTTCTACAATGGCTGCCGCTTTCACCATGCTTTCTACCTGCCCGCCAAAGTATTGAATGCCAATGGGGCGTTCGTAATCAAAAATTTCCAGCTTTTTCAAACTCGAAGCCGCCTCATACACCAAACCATCGGAGGAGATAAACTCCGTGTACATCATATCGGCACCCTGGGCTTTGCACAAAGCACGAAAAGGTGGGTCGCTCACGTCCTCCATCGGCGCAAGCAACAAGGGAAATTCCGTCAGTGCTACGTTACCAATCTTCACCATACCATTTAACCTTGGAAATCTGATGTCAGACTTCCTGACTTTACAATTTATAAAAAGGTATCAACCTCAAGCAGAGGAGATAAGTTTGCAAAAATAGACAAAATGTATGAAAATGCCCGATTCTACAAACCAAAAGCCGCGTGTACAGTTCCCCTAGATTAAGAAATTGTGAAATAATCTGCTCAACTCCTACACTTGAAAGTATATTATTTTATTTTTACAAAATTCGTAACATAAAATTCTTATCTATTTCCTAAAACACTTAAAACTTAAATTGGCATGTTAGCAGCTGTTATTCTTTGCTTTGTTGTGGGATATTTGATAATTGTATTTGAGCACCCTTTAAAATTGGATAAAACCGTTCCGGCATTGATTATGGGCGCGGTGTGCTGGGCGTTGTTAGCCATTTTTTATTACAATGGTTGGATTTCCATTATTGATTCACACGATCATGTTTTTAGTCTGATGGGCGCAAGTGGGGAAGAAGCGCACCACGCGGCAGAAGAGGGATTTGAAAATACCCTGCTACACCATTTTGGGAAAACCGCAGAAATCCTGGTGTTTTTGATCGGCGCAATGACCATTGTGGAAATCATTGACCTGCACCGCGGGTTTGAGGTGATTAAAGGATATGTTCGCACCAAAAACAAGCGCAGCTTGTTGTGGATTACCGGTATCTTAGGATTTTTCCTGTCGGCAATAATTGATAACCTGACTGCCACGATTGTATTGATTACCATTTTGCGAAAGCTGATTCCGGATCGCGACGCTCGCATCTGGTATGCACCTTTGATTATCATTGCTACCAATGCTGGCGGTGCTTGGTCGCCCATTGGAGATGTTACGACCACAATGTTGTGGATCGGCGATAGAGTGTCTGCGTTAGGGCTGATGGAATATTTGGTAATTCCTTCCATCATTTGTTTTGTTGTACCTACGGCAATTGCTTCGACAATGCCCGCTTTTCGTGGTAATATTGTAGAAAATCCTTTAGAAGATAGCCATTCCAAAAAACTGCTTAGTAGCCGCACTATGTTGTTTCTGGGGTTGGGTGCCATTGTGTTTGTGCCAATCTTTAAAACCCTGACTCACTTACCACCTTACGTGGGCATGATGCTGAGTATGGGCTTTGTATGGTTGGTGTCTGAATACATTCACCCGGAGGAAGATTTTAGCGATGAACGTCGGCAAATGTACTCTGCACACAAAGCCTTGTCAAGAATTGAATTCTCCAGTATTTTGTTTTTTCTTGGCATTTTGATGGCAGTAGCCGCACTGGAAACCATGGTTTTTGGCACTGTGATGGTGGATGGAAAGGAAGTGCAGGTAGGTACGCTGCGATATTTGGCAGAACAACTGGATCGGGCAATTCCGAATCAGGATATTGTAGTCATGTTGCTGGGGGTCGCTTCAGCAGTGATTGACAACGTGCCACTTGTAGCGGCTTCTATGGGTATGTACGATCATCCGATCGATAGTTCCATCTGGCATTTTATTGCTTATGCGGCAGGTACGGGTGGTAGCATGCTGGTGATTGGCTCGGCAGCCGGCGTAGCAGCGATGGGCATGGAGCGCATTGATTTTATTTGGTATTTGAAAAAGTTTACCTGGCTGGCAGCGGCGGGCTTCCTGGCTGGTGCTTTAGCATTTATTGCCATTAAGTCTGTTTTTTAAAAAATCAAAATACAATCTCAGCCGCAAAACGCACAATCGTTTTGCGGCTTTTGCTTTAACAAACAATTAATACAACGGAAATATTTTTTATGAAAAAAAGGCGCTTGATTGCAGGTCTAAACAACGCGTATGAGAAACTTAATAATAGCCATCATCATTCTGGGAACATGGAGTTGTTCTGAACCAAAACAAAGTTTTTTAATCGGCAATTGGCAGGCAATAACTTTGCTGGAAGATGGACAGCCTGTGAATGCTGAACTTCACGTGGTTCGTTTTCATTTTGACCAAAACCATCAATATCAATTTTTTGGCACGTTGAATTATAAAGAAGCCGGTACGTATTATTTGGATTCAAAATATTTATACACAACCGATACCCTGAACCAAGCTACCACCGAAAAAGCAGTAGAAATTGTAAACCTGACACCAGATTCTTTGGTCATTAAAATGAATGACAGCGGCAGAGAACGTGTGATGAAATTGACCAAAATACCATAAGATGGTGCTATCCGCCTGTTTCCACCGCACCCTGTCGGCGGGCATCGCCCACGGCTTGCCAGGTTTTTCCTTGCTGCTGAATGGCATGGATTCCTCCAAAAAATAGCGAACGCTGATGCCAATACTTCACTTGTTGCGGAAAATGGTTTGCCGGTGGCAAATCATCAAAGCCCGCTTCGATGTGGAAGGTATTGTGCTCCAAATGCACGCGTGACGCTTCAATTGCCTCAGCAATAGGTAACTTATGATCTATTATTAAATGTAATATTTGAGCAATTGCAAAAGCGATGCGACTGGCGCCACCCGTACCCAAGGCAACAGTAGGCTTCAACTTTTTATCCAGCACAATCGTCGGCGTCATCATGGAATTCAAGCGTACATTTTCCTGCCAGGAATGGAAACCCTTGGGCATCAAAACGGCTTCGCCAAGCATGTTATTCAATTGAATATCAGTGCCTTTTACAAAATAACCACAACCCTCGCCGTTGGAGCTTGTGAGGCTTACGATATTGCCCCAGCGGTCAGCAATGCTGAAGTGCGTCGTACTCCCCCAGGTTTGTTGCTGCCAATGTTGAAGTGCTGCGCGAAGCTTTTCAGGCGTTTTGTCAATGGCATTCACATTTGAAAAAGCAGCATGTAAAGACTCAATGTAAGCCGCGCTGCGATAGTCAGGAAAAGCGTTCGATTTTGATAATTGTTGAAGCACCAATTGGATCAACATCCCGCCAATGCTGGGTTCTGGCGTAGTTAAAATAATTTGATCCCGATAAGTAAAATGTAAAGGTTGCCGAATTTTTACTTCATACGCTTCAAAATCCGCCATCGTCAGAAAACCACCGTTTGCCTGATAATCCTGAACGATTTGCTGCGCAATTTCACCCTGGTAAAACGCATTTTTGCCTTCGCGCGATAGATAGTCCAGATAATCAGCCAATTGTGGTAATTTCAAAATAGTGCCAACTGGTATAATTTGATCATTTTGAAAATACAGGGCTTCTCCATGTTTACTCAATTTCAAAATGGGCGCTAACAATTCAAAGCTAAAACGCTGAAAATCCTTGACTGGCACGCCTTCCTTAGCTGCTAGTATAGCAGGTTGCGCTAATTCGTGCATTGGCAATGAGCCATGCTGCTGATGCAATGCAAAAATACCTGCCACTGCCCCTGGCATCGCAGTTGCGCCTTTCCCCACGTGAAAAGTCTCCTGTGCATCGCCAAAATTAACAAGCACCGGGAAAAAGTCAACCTCCGACATCGGGCGTCGCTTTTGGGGTGTTTGGCAAAAAAAATCAAACACCTTCGCATCGCCGTTTGCGGTGCGCACCAAAGCGAAGCCACCGCCACCCGCCGAAGACAGGCATGGCTCTGCCACCCAGGCCATCATCAGCGCCGCAATGGCTGCATCTATTGCATTTCCGCCTAGTTTTAAAATCTCAGAAGCCGCTTGAGCCGTGCGTTCGTGTCCTGCTGCAATCGCAAAATTCATCTTAAAAATGTTATAGGTTATTTGAGGAAGTGATGCTCGCCAAGTAACAAATCCCAAATAACAAAAAATTTCTTAATTCAACCCATTCACCTGCACCTGAAGTCGTCCTTTCAGCGCTACCTGTACCCGAATAGATTCTGGCGCAAGAAAAGCATCTTGCAAAGTCAATTCATTCAACTGCCCATTCAACAAAATACTGTTGGTAATTTTATAATTTTTCAATTGGAGCTGCAACTGATTTTTTAACTCCGTTAAATTGAACTTGTTTAAAATTGACGATTTTATTTAATATGACAGAGGCAATTCGACGCTACATTCTCTTATTCAAGAGTAGATTGTTGAATCTTCCAAAACACGAGAACGTAGGAGCTTAGTTTGAAAAGATATTACGATTTTTCATTAATTTTAAACAAGCTCATTGTAATCCAAGAAAAAATCCATGTTTTTTTCGATCTGATTTTTCAGCGTTCCCTTGAGCAGCCAAGCGGCGGATTTGTATAGAAAATTTCGCGTTTCCAGCGTGAAATTCAAATCTTTCATGTCAATGGCATTTTTTTTTGGATCAAAAATAGGCTTGCCATTCAGATAAACATTGCCATTATAGCTACCAGAAAGTTTCGTATTGACAATTAATTGATTACCTTGTCCGTACAATTCCACGTCTTCTACTTTCACCGAGCGTTTGCCTTCTGTAAAAGTTTGCCCCGCCAAATTCAATTTTGCTAGCCGTTCTGCTTCTTTATAAGGCACATCGGTGCTAATCAGTAAGGTAAAATCGTCTTGCGCCGCATTTGCATATTTAAAAGCCGGTAGTGGAGCAGTCGCCGGTTTGTTCGGTTTATCACCAATGCTAACCTTAGGACGCGTTTCGACTACAATTGTGCTGGCAATGGTATCGCCACGAGTGCTCAACGCCGTCATGCCAATGTTTATCGGATTTACAAGTAGCCAGGTGTTGTATTCTGGCGCAATCAGTTGAGGATCATGCAGTTGCTCCCATACTTTTTTGATTTCATTTTGCAAATTGAAATTAGTGCCAACCGCGTCATCAATGGCTTTTGTCAAGGTTTTTTTACTGTTTTTCAACACCATATCTGCGATAAAGCCTACCGGCAAATTCATACCCACCATTTTTAAACGAGGTTGCTGGAGCCACTCATAACTTTCAATTTCCGTAGTGGTCTGCAGGGTCCAATCCTCTTTGATATTATAAGAAGTTTTTAATTGTAAGGCAAGATCGCCGTTGGCTTCCACATTGGTGATGCCTACGTCATACTGAATCCAGAGCTTGAGAGGCACCCGATAGCTGAGGTCTTTTCCATTTAATCCGATTTTAATATCATTGCGTTTCTCTGCGCGAATCATCATGTTGTCATCTTTGATATTGTTATCTTCATATAACAAATTAGGCAACTGTGTATTCAACGATTTTTCCAGTTCCGGCAAGGCAATGCGAATCGGAATATTGATTGTCGAAGTTTGATCTACGCTCGGAATAGCATTGTATTGAGCTTCCGGCTTGGCGGGTTGTTGGGTCGTTTTACATGACAAAAAACAACTTAGCATGCTGCAAATCAGTCCTATTCGCTTCATAATAAAAATTTAAGATTGATCAGATTAACTACGCTTTTCATCTAAAAAAGAATGGCAGCGGTTCTGTTGTAACTAAATTTAAAATGGACGTCTTGGTTTAAACGTAAAATTTCAACAATTTAAAAAAATTGTTAACGTCGAAGCAACTTTTCTATTTTTCAACCCTCTTTTTCAAAAAAAAGCAAAACAAAACCTTTATGAAACGCCTGACTACACTAACTTTTGTGTGTTTGGTGGCGCTTGTAAACTTCGCCACTGCACAAGGCGCTTACTCCTGGGACGAAGAGGAGACCGCTTACTTGGGTATTGAATCCAATGCCATCAGCGAAGAAAAAGCGAAAGCCTTGGGATTTGACAATCCGCATGGGCGCTACGTAACGAGAATTGTGCCCAATTCTGCTGCCGAAAAAGCAGGATTAAAACCGTTTGATTATGTTTTTGGTATCAATGAACTCCGGGTTTCTGAAAATGCAGAACTGGCAGATTTGCTAGAAAAATTCAAGCCTGGCGATAAAGTTACTCTTCATTACATCCGACAAAATAAGCAGCAAATAGCGGAAGTGACTTTTGTGAGTCGCCGTACGCCAATTACCAGTATTATCGAAAAAGCTTATCTGGGCGTCAGTCCTCACGACGACGAAGATGACCAACTTGGTGTCAAGGTTTATGTCGTAAATAACTCCACCGCCGATGCCATGGGAATGCAGGATGGCGATGTGATTTTGAACATCAACGGTCAACCGTTGGTAGATTGGAGCGACATTACATTGGCAATCAATCAGTTAAAAGCAGGCGACAAGATCGCGATTGATTTTGAGCGCAGCGGCAAAAAAATGCACGCCGAGCAGCCGATCAAATCCTATGCTGATAGCAAACAAATGGCACCGCGCATTGCGGTTTGGGATTTAGATGAGCGCGCTTTTTTGGGCATCAATTCTAATGGCGTTTCGGAAGAAAAAGCAGAAAAATTAGGTTTTGAAAATACAAATGGCAGTTATATTACAAGTATAATCGCCAATACAGCAGCAGAAAAAGCTGGTTTGCAACCCTTTGATTATGTGTATGGTATCAATGATTTTCGTACCAACGAAGATGTAAGTCTGACGGAAATTCTACGCAAATTTAAAACCGGCGATACGGTTACCATTCATTTTATTCGCAATGGGCAGAAAAAATCAGCAGCAGTTACTTTTTTAAAACGTTCAGAATCAAGAAATGACATCAGTGCGAATGAATGCGACGCGCCGTTTCTTGGTGTTCGCCATGAGGATACGGACGAAGAGGGCGTAGTGGTAGAAGTCATTAGTAAATCTACCGCAGAGGCAATGGGCTTGCGAAATGGCGATGTGGTGAATGCTATCAATGGGCATCATATTGTGGATTGGGATGATGTGAGTGCCGCGATCAATGTAATGAAAGTAGGCGAAATGGCTACGGTAGAATACCTGCGCGACGGTAAAAAAACCACGACCACTCAACCAGTGAAATCTTACTGCGAAACCCGCCCAGCAGAGGGTCCGAGGGTGCGCATCGAAATAAATGGGGCGAATGGGGAAGAGGAAGACCGTGCAGATGAAAACTTTACAAACGTGGACGTCAGCAATGCCATGGTAGATGTGAAAGATTTAACGACCGAAGAAAGTGCAGATATGCAAAATCGTTTTGGCATTGAAATGCCTGTGACCAATGATTTGCGGCTAGAACGCCTGAGCATTGCACCCGACGCCAATCGCAATGCGTTTCAGTTGCAATTTAGCCTGCTACAAGAAGGTGAAACCATTATTCGAGTTTACAATGCTGCCGGTCGGATGATTTATAATTATGACCTAGGTAAGTTCTCAGGTGAATTTACAGATCAGGTGAATCTCTCCCAGAATGGTGCCGGCAATTATTTTTTGGAAGTTCGCCAAGGTAGCAAATCGGCTTCCAAAAAATTGATTTTGCAATCAAGGTAAGTTGAACGGTTAATAAGAAGTTGGGCTATTGCAACCCATCCAGCTTTCAATTTTTCAACCAAAAATTAAGCGAAGTTTTTCTCAATATCGTCCCGGGGCTGCATCTCATCGTGAGGTGTGGCCTTTTTATTTTATGCCATTTTTTATTTTAAAAATCGGAGAAAAAGGAAAATTATTCCTTATAAGTTTGTCTATTGAATGAAAACTTTTAATCTTATAATCATTTTTTACCGCTAAAGAAAGCCTCCAAAAATTCCAAGGATTACAAAAATTGTTTACTTTTTTAAAAATCCCATGAGCGCCCCTTCTTGCAAAACAGACTCATTTATATAAAAGCTCTATTCTTATGAACCGTAAAACCCATATTGTACTCAAATCGTTTATTTCGCTTGCGTTGATGCTGTTTTTGATGGCACCTATGCTGGCTCAGAAAAAAAACACAAAGGCGACTCAGACCACATCCGCGACTTCAACCGCAAAGGTGGATTTTGACGAGTCGCTCTACCGTTCAATCAAATGGCGTTCGATTGGTCCGTATCGCGGCGGTCGGGCTTCTACTGTGACCGGTGTTCCCGGCAAACCGAATTTGTACTATCAGGGCGCTACGGGCGGTGGCGTGTGGCGTACCAAAGATGGCGGTCAAACTTGGGAAAACATTTCTGATGGCTACTTTGGCGGCTCCA
>CAZFBN010000137.1:0-15179 GCA_964517145.1 uncultured Saprospiraceae bacterium | reverse complement strand
AACCCCAAAAAACTGTTAATCTGGCAGCTTAAATCTCCGAACTCACGTTAATTAATAATTGTTGGAGCATTCAATTGTCCATTTCCGCCCAGTAGCCAGGTGCCTTTTGTCAATTGACCAAATAGCGCCACAGGTAGAAAAAAGAAAATAGCAATTAGTAAAGGAATGGTTTTCATAAAAGGTATTTTAGAAGTTAATAATGCTATAAACAACTCTAAAAATGACCTTTAAAAAGATAAAAAAGTTCGTTAGATATAAAATTTTAACTATAAAATGGAGCAATCCATTTAATGCTCCCCAAAATTCTTCTCCCCAGCATTAATTTCTATCGGCAATTTATTGATAGCTGAAGGCAAGGGGCAAGTGGCAAAAGCCGTGAAGGCACAAGGCGGATTATACGCTTTATTAAAATCCAATATAATTTTGCCGTTGGCATCGGGTTGATTGGCGTACAAAAATCTGCCCGCACCGTAGGTTGTGTCGCCGTTGGTAGCATCGCCAAAGACAAAAAAGAGTTGATCGCCTTCACTTGTAGGATATAAACAATATGTTTTGCCTTGTATTTCAAATCGAAACGCACCAGGAGAAGCTTGCATAGAGGAAGTACCAATGACATCTACCACCGGAATTTTAAAATCGGGTGCTGCTGGCTCGAGCGTCGCTTCTACACGCCACGCCGCATCAATCGGGAAAGATTCGATGCCTGGAAAATGCATGACATTCGGACTTTCCAGATCGCGCAGGCGTACAAAGTAACGTTCTCCGCGTTTTATAATAAACCAACGTAATGATTGATGTTGTAAAATAAGCGTTTCTTCATTCGGACTAAATATTTTTAAATTTTTCACTTTATTACCAGCTTGATAAACAGTTACTTCTGGTAAAACTTGAACATTAACTGTTCCATTTTCTAATATAAAGCTGCCTAAAAAAGCGTCGCCTTTTGGGAAAACAATGGCGTTGGATTTATCCGAACCAAATGTATTTTTACCTTCTTTCAATGGCAATAAACCCGCCAGGTTGAGCCACCCGTCTTCACTTTTGAGCGAAGCGACGCGTTTGGTACGCCACGCTTCAATCTCTGCAACGTATTGTTTTTCAGTAACTTTTGCATTTTGAAAAGCAAGAACGGTCATTGCCATGCAAGACAAAAGCAGGGTAAGCGCAACTTTCATATCAGTTGATTTTATTCGTTATCAATGCGGCTCAAATTTAATCGAAATTGTCATTTGACCAGCTAAAGTCTCCTGTTTTATAAAAACATTAACCATTAATAATCAAACATTTGTAAATATGAATGGATGTTCATATTACATCAAAGAATCTACCAGCGCAACGATACCGCTAATGATGTATTGCACGGCAATCGCCATCACAATAAAGCCCATGATACGCGACAGCGCCCGCATGCCCGCCACGCCCAGTACGCGATTGAGGTAAGGTGCTGAGCGCAAAATGAGAAAAACCAGCAAGCCCATAAGTACGATGACAAGCGCGATGACGAGTTGATTTTCCCAATTCCGGTTTTGAGCATTGAGTGCAATTAACAAAGAAATTGAGCCTGGACCCGATAGCAAAGGCATTGCCAGCGGCGAAAAGGAAATATCGTGCTTGTGCAGGGCTTCTTCCGTTACTTCGGGGCTTACACCGCGGCTTTCTTCGGGCTTTTTGCTGAGCAATTCGTAGCCGGAATTAAGAATGACCAAACCACCTGCGATGCGCATGGCATTCACGCTAATGCCAAAAAAACTGAGGATGTACGTGCCTGCGAAGAAAAAAACCAGCAAAATGGCAATGAAATAAATACTGGTGGACAGGACCGTTCTATTCCGCGCGGGGATAGAATAGTTGCTGGTCATGCTCAAAAATACCGGCACGACGCCAATAGGATTCACCACAGAAAAAAGCGAAGCCAGTACCGCAATGAAAAGTTCTAGATAAGTGGACATATATATTTGGATTGATGAGGAAAATGATTGCAACATTCAACTATTTGAACCTATTATCTATTCTACAAAAGTATTTTCCTTTTCACAAAAAAGTTTCCGATGCGATATAAATTGTTTGGCAGAAGTGGCTTGCGCGTGTCAGAACTGGCGCTGGGCACTATGACGTTTGGCACTGAATGGGGCTGGGGCGCTGATTACGAAACAAGTAAACATATTTTTGATACGTATATCAATGCCGGTGGAAATTTTATTGATACAGCGAATCGTTATACTGAAGGTATCAGTGAAAAATGGTTGAGTGAATTCATCGACAGCGAGCGGCATCATATGGTGCTGGCTACCAAATACACGCTTTTTGATCATAAAACCGACCTGAATTTTTCGGGTAATCATCGTAAAAACCTGATGCGCTCCGTTGAAGAAAGCCTGAAGCGACTACGCACCAATTTTATTGACCTGCTTTGGGTACACGCCTGGGACTACACCACGCGCGTGGACGAGGTGATGCGAGGTTTGGATGACCTGGTACGCATGGGAAAAGTAAATTATATCGGCATTTCTGATACACCGGCGTGGATTGTGTCGCAAGCAAATACGCTAGCAGACTTGCGCGGCTGGACGGCATTTGCGGGTTTGCAAATTGAATACAGTTTGATTGAACGAACGCCAGAGCGAGAACTACTGCCTATGGCAAAAGCATTTGATTTAGCGATAACCCCTTGGGCATCATTGGGTTCTGGTGTGCTCACCGGAAAATATTTGAACAAAGAAACAGGCAGACTGAAAGAAAACAGCATCAAACTGACCGAAAAAAATCAAAAAATTGCGCAGGAAGTGGTCAACATTGCCAATGAATTGGGCGTAAGCGCAGCGCAAGTTGCCATCAATTGGACACGCCAACACCGCGATCAAGTGGTTATTCCAATTCTAGGCGCATCCAAGGTGCAGCAGTTGCAAGATAATTTAGCTTGTCTTCAATTTGAATTACCCGAAGATTCTATCGAACGCTTGAATCAGGTAAGTGCGATTGATTTAGGATTTCCCCACGAGTTTTTGAATCGTGCACGCGTGAACATATATGGAGACAGTTACGACCTGCTGGACAATCACCGGCAATCATTTATATAAAACAAAAAACTTCGATACATAAAAAAGGGGGCTATTTGAAGCCCCCGAAAAAAACACCTAAAACCCATATTCAAATCTTTTTCTCATTGAAGAGAAATATCTTTTGTCATAAACCTATTTTCACTTTTTTTGTTGCACCGCGTCCAGCATTCTTTGTATTCTTTTTGTCATTCTGTCGGCAGCTTTCCGTTTGCCTTACATCTATTAAGACGGGGTTTGCTTTAAAAAGTCACAAATTTAGAAAAATTTTTTTTCAAATCTACCAAGCTTCGCTTTTCCAATTTATACGGACATTTAAAATAAAGGTTCACCATTTTTTGAATAATGTGTAAAAAATACACTTAGTAATATGTGCACGTAGCACATTGTAAAAAAACCGCTACCAAAAATTTGGTAACGGTTTTTTTGAAAATAGAATGGCCGCCGCAGCGTATCCATTTATTTCTTGCTCCACTCAGCGATGGATTTCTCATTCATGCGAATGTAAGCATCGTCTTTTGCTTCTTTCGCCATCGCTAATGACTTTTCAGCCGCTTTAATTGCATCGGCATTTCTATTCAATGCAGCCAAAATCAATGATTCAGTGCGAAGATTCCAATAACGTGGATCTTTGGCGTTCGCTTTTTGCATGTATTCCAACGCCTTGTTCAAATCTTTCTTGGTATCAAAAAAATAATTGGCAGCTGCCGCATAATCGTTTTGGCTTGGTCCAGCCATTACGCGTTCAATATCTGCCATCACGCGCTTTTCTACTTCCACTTGCAATGGGAGACTTACTTTCGTTTTTTCCCAGATCAGGTCGATGTTAGCAGTGGTGTTGGTAACGTCATTTACCGCAATGGTAAAGGTTTCAGTCGCATCGCCCATCATTTTAGGCTTGGCAGTGAATGTAGCTACTGGCTTTTTGTCGCCGTAACCGCCGGCATTTGGCGTGTCGTAGTTGAACAACATGATGGTCCACTCATTCATTTCTGGCTTGGTGAAGAGCGCGTAAGAACCTTTTTTCACATCCTGACCGCCGAGCTTCACATCGTCGCCAAAAGTCAATTTGGTAGCGGAGTTAGCGCCGGTTCTCCACATGGAGCCAAAAGGCACTACGCCATCTTTGCTAAATACGGTGCGCCCTTTTGCGCTTGGGCGAGAATAGCTGATAACAACTTCGGTAAGACCCACTGTCTGCTTCAATTCGCTACTGGTACTGGGTGCTGGTGTTCTGATTTGAGCATTTGCAGCAACCGCAACAATCAAAAAAGTAGCTACTGCACAAATGTTGAAGAACAAGTTTTTCATCGTAACTTGGTTTTGTTTAAAATTTGGTGTCCAAACTGGGCGCAAAAATACTTTTTTTAAACGCAGCTTAAACTACAGATAGAATGTTTTCACATTTCTTTAATATATTAAAATAATTTTGTTTTTGTATTTTTGTGATTTTGTGCGTGTTTCAATAAATTAAATTAAAAAACCGTTGACAACGAAGCATCAACGGTTTTTCTACAGTACAATAAAAAAAACAACCATTACCAGGTTTTTGCCACTTCAATTTGGAATGGCTACCAATGTATTGCTCCACATCAAATCGATTGTAGCGCTGGCATCCTTGATATTGTTAATGTTTATCAGGAAAGATTCCATACTGAAACTGCCCAGATTTTTAGAAGCTACCGTAAAGCTGGCATCCGCTTTTTTGCTTGCATAAGCGCCGGAGTTGGTGCCATCGTACTTATACAGGTTCACTTTCCATTCTTTTTCGCCCGGTACGGTGGTCATGGTGTAAGCACCCGCCGGCAGTTTCGTGCCATTTACCGTTACCTCCGTGCTGAATGTGAATTTGTTGGCAGAGTTAGCGCCGGTTCTCCATGCAGTACCGTAAGGTTGCAAAGCGCCATCTTTTCCGAAAATAGTGCGACCCTTCACGCTCGGACGAGAATATTCCACCGTGATTTCTGTCAGACCCACCATTTGCGTGAGTTTGCTGGAAGGACTTGGTGCCGGCTTGTTATTTTGAGCGTTGGCAGTTACTTGAGTAATGAGTACCAACAAAGCAAAAGCGCAAAAATTAAAAAATGTGTTCTTCATTGTAATTTGGTTTTGTTACATTGAGCTTGTTTAAAATTAATGAAAAATCGTAATATCTTTTCAAACTAAGCTCCTACGTTCTCGTGTTTTGGAAGATTCAACAATCTACTCTTGAACAAGAGAATGTAGCGTCGAATTGCCTCTGTCATATTAAATAAAATCTTTAATTTTAAACAACTTCATTATAATAGGTGTCCAAACTGTTCGTAAAGTTACTTTTTTTATATCCGATAGGGTGTGTCTGCTCAAGTTTTCACATTTTTTTAAGAAATCGGGGCAAATAAGAAATTTGAAAAGGTGAAATTTGAAAAACTCCACATCCTCCTTTAATTTCACATCTTGTAATTCACATTTTAAATTTAACGAATGACCATTGCAATCATTGCCCACGATGGCAAAAAGGCGGAAATGGTGGGTTTTATCAAAGACCACATCGAGTTGTTCAAAAGTCGAAACATTCAATTGGTAGCAACAGGCACCACCGGCTCGCACCTCGAACGCGCCGGGCTGGAGGTAGAAAAAATGGCGAGTGGACCGATGGGCGGCGACGCACAAATTGCCAGCCGACTGGTAGAAGGCAAAGTGGATATGGTCATTTTCTTCCGCGACCCGCTGGGCAAGCACCCGCACGAAGTGGACGTGAACATGCTCATGCGCCTGTGTGACGTATATAATATCCCACTAGCGACCAATCCGGCAGCAGCCATGCATTTTGTGAAAACATTATAACAAAATTGCTGTCTATTATAATAACAAATTTTTTTGATAACATAGACGCAAAATAGGATATGGAAATACAACAACCGCCTCATCCTGAACGAATTACGATGCGCACCATCTGGCAGGGCATTTTAGACGGGCTTAGCCTGGAACGCGGTCTGATCGGCACCACCATTACACTTACCAAACGCCCGGGGCAAGCCATTCGCAATTATTTACTGGAAGACCGCACTCGTCTTATGCCGCCTTTTCGTTATTTATTATTCATGGTGGCACTCGGTACTTTTATAACAGTGCAACATTTTAATAGCAAAAATTCTTGGCTGAATGAATTTCAGCAAGGAGTGGAAAAAGGCTACAATGCCGAATCAAATGCCACTGCCGACCTCAAAAAGCAGCAATTTTTGCAAGCTTACATGGAAAATACCACGTATATATTCAATAATTATTTCAACCTGTTTATACTACTAGGCGTACCTATTTCGGCGCTGGCTACTATGTGGTTCTTTCGCCGCCGGTTTAATTATGCCGAACATTTAGTTATTAATAGTTATCTCACCGGTTATTTAACGGTTATTTATATTTTACTTTTTCCTATTTTATTATTCAGTGATTTCACTGTGCTTTCGGGGGTATATTTTGTAGTTACTTTTGCGTATGGTATTGTCGTGTATAAAAATGTATATCAATCCGTGGGCGTGCGGGGCTACCTGGCAGCAAGCGGTGCCATGTTAGTTTATTTAATCTTATATTATATTCTAATTATTGCGCTATTTATATCTTTGGCAATCATTGCATTCGCAAAACAAATCGGAAACTAAATAAACTAAAAAATCATTTAATTTTTCTTTTACAATCAAGAAACAGGTATCTTTATAATTCTATATAACACAACGGATTTTAATTATATTATACATTGTTGTTCCTTACATTTTAAATTATAAAGTACATTTTTCAAAAGCATAAAGAAAAAGACCGGAGATGCGTTGCATTCAGGAAAGCATGCTTGCATGCGATGTTTTTTCTTTGACCTAATAATACAAATCGCTCTATGAAACTCAAATCCATCCTCGTTTTTTGCGGCTCAAAAACGGGTAAAAATCCAATTTTTGAAGCGGCTGCTCGCCAGTTGGGCACAACACTGGCAGAACGAAATATTAATTTGGTTTATGGCGGCGGCAACGTAGGATTGATGGGCGTTCTGGCTGATGCAACGCTCGCAGCAGGCGGCACCGTGACAGGCATTATTCCTTATTTTTTGAGCGAAAAAGAAGGCGGGCGCACTGATTTGACCGAATTGATTGAAGCGGAAAGTATGGCGGAGCGAAAGAAAATAATGGCGAAACGCGCTGATGCCATCATCACTCTACCCGGCGGCTATGGCACGCTGGACGAACTGTTTGAAATGTTGACGCTGGTGCAACTGAGCAAAGCGACTCACCCTATCGGTATTTTAAATGTAAATGGTTTTTTCGATCATTTGATTGCCCAACTGGATGTAATGGAACAAGAAGGATTGCTGCGCCTCGAGCATCGTCATTTACTTTTAATTTCGGATAATATTGATGACTTATTATTACAAATGGAACAAAATTTGGATTAAATTTGAAGGTCAAACGTTTGGCGCAAGTACATCAGACCAGATAACCAACAACCAAATTATACCATGAGACCTAACCAATTTATGAATCGAATTGTAACGTTGGATGAGTTTATTATTCACCGACAAAAAGATTTTCCATTTGCTTCGGGCGAGTTGACAGGATTGCTGCGTGACATTGGCGTAGCAGCGAAAATTGTAAACCGCGAAGTCAATAAAGCCGGGCTGGTCAATATTTTAGGCTCGGTAGAATCGGAAAACTTCACCGGCGACCAGGTACAAAAACTCGACCTGTATGCCAATGATAAATTGATCGAATGCCTTAAAAATAGCGGTGAATGCTGCGGCGTGGCTTCCGAAGAATTTGAAGATTTCATACCCATTCCCTCGGTCACTTCCAAAGCGTCCAAATATGTGGTGGTGTTTGACCCCCTCGATGGCTCTTCCAATATTGATGTAAATGTTTCCGTAGGCACCATTTTTGGCATTTACCGCCGAAAAAGCGACCCCAAAGGTCCTTGCACTTTGGAAGATTTTTTGCAAAAAGGCTCGGAATTAATAGCGGCGGGCTACGTGTTGTATGGCACTTCTACCCTTTTGGTTTATACAACGGGCAACGGCGTGAATGGCTTTACGCTTGATCCGACGATTGGCGAGTTTTGCTTGTCGCATCGGGATATTAAAATTCCAAATCGCGGCAATTATTATTCAGTCAATCAAGGATATTATTTAAAATTTGATGTGGAAATGCGCCGTTACATCGACCATTGTTCTGATATGAACCTGCGCCTGCGCTACATCGGCTCGATGGTGAGCGACATTCACCGGATTTTATTACAAGGGGGCATTTTCTTGTATCCACAAACGCGCAAGTATCCGCAGGGTAAATTAAGAATGGTTTATGAGTGTAATCCCTTGTCTTTCATAGTAGAACAAGCAGGCGGCAAAGCAATAACTTGTCAATTGCAACGGGTTTTGGATTTAGAAGTGAAGCATTTGCATCAAAGAGCAACGGTGGCAATGGGTTCGCCGGAAATGGTGGACGAAATGAAAGCTTTTGTAGAAAAATACAGCGCTTTGCCTACTTTTAATTAAGACATAAGGTAATGGGACAATACGTCCCGTTCCCTTATTCCCCTATCACCCCATTTCCCTATTCCCCCATTTCCCTATTCCCCCACTTCCTTACTTCTTCATCCAATCCAATTCTCCGCTAATCATCAGATAAATCAAGGCTCCTAAAATCGGTGCCAATACCGACACCGCCAAAAACCAATAATACCAACGTGGCACTTTAGAACGCTCAATCGCTTCTACAATTAAAGAAATAATTAATATAAGCAGACAAATGCTTCCCAAAATAATGCTGAGCAGGCTTGCCAGATAATCATTATAGAGCCAAAGCAACAGGTAAATAACGAGCTCTAACAGCAACAACTCAATTGGACGGAGTAGTCTCATATTTTTTAAATATTGTCAAAATTCAAAAATACAGCAATAATTTCAGTTTCAGGGGACTTGCGTTGCGCCGTTTAATGAATCTTTAAAAAAAAATCCTGCTGCTCACGTTCAAAATGCAATAAGAGCCGCTAAATTTGCTGCCGCTAAAACTAAATCCTATAAAAAAACGCAAAATGGAAGCACATTCTCATCACCGTGTCAATGGCACTGCACTTCTGGTTACGCTGGGCATTGTTTATGGTGATATTGGTACTTCGCCACTTTATGTGTTAAAAGCGATTATTGGTGCTTCTACGATTACCACAGATTTAGTGCTGGGTGGTCTTTCCTGTATTTTTTGGACACTCACCTTACAGGCAACCTTCAAATACATCCTCATCACGCTGCAAGCTGATAATAATGGCGAAGGCGGCATTTTTTCACTCTATGCACTTATCCGCCGACGCGCACCGCAGTGGATTATTTATATTGCCATGATTGGCTGTGCAGCATTGTTAGCCGATGGAATGCTTACGCCAGCGATTTCGCTCACCGCTTCGGTGGAAGGGTTGGAGTCTGTATTTCCGCACATTCTGCCCGTACCGATTGTAATCGGCATTTTGATTGGGTTATTTGCTTTTCAGCAATTTGGTACAGATACTGTTGGCAAATTTTTTGGTCCTATCATGTTGGTGTGGTTTTTTATGCTTATTTTTTTTGGATTATTACACATTAGTGATGCCCCTCAAGTGCTGAAAGCAGTCAACCCGATGTATGCTTTGCGTTTATTATGGAATAATCCAAACGCCTGGCTCATTGTTGGCGCGGTTTTCTTGTGTGTGACAGGCGCGGAGGCACTCTATTCTGACCTTGGGCATGTGGGGAGGCGCAATATTCAATATTCCTGGATTTTTGTAAAAACAGCGCTGCTGATTAATTATTTTGGGCAAGGTGCATGGACACTGGGCTTGGAAGGTCAATTGCTGGGAACAACCAATCCTTTTTTTGCCCTGATGCCCAAGTGGTTTGTGCCTATTGGCGTAGGCATTGCAACACTGGCGTCTATCGTAGCAAGCCAGGCTTTGATAAGTGGCTCATTTTCATTGATTAACGAAGCGATAAAATTAAAATCCTGGATTCGGGTAAAAATCATGTACCCCTCCAAACTCAAGCAGCAATTATTTATACCCTTTATCAACGGCTTATTACTAATTGGCAGCTGCGCCATTGTCCTATATTTTCAAGATTCTACGCGGATGGAAGCGGCATATGGCATCGCTATCACCGTAGCAATGTTATCTACAACTTTATTATTAATCTGGTATTTATTATATCGAAAGCGCTGGAATATAATACAAGTAGCAACTATTACTTTACTTTTCGTTACCATAGAAGGTTTATTTACCATTGCTAATTTGCAAAAAATTGCACACGGCGCATGGGTTACGCTAGCAATTGGCGGATTTTTATTTTTAGTTATGTTTATTACCAACAAATCTGAACAGCTATTATATCAAAAACGCCATTTTGTATCTCTCAAACCTAATTTGAAAATCATCGAAGCAGTAAGTGAGGATAAGGAAATTCCAAAATTCGCTTCAAATATTGTTTATTTAACCTATGCGAAGCAGTCGGATCGCATCGAAAAATATTTAATCAAATCCATTTTTCAAAAGCAACCCAAACGTGCCGACCATTATTGGCTCATGCACTTCAACGAAGTGGACGAGCCTTTTGCAAGTGGGTACCGTTTTACTGAAATTTTAAAAGATAAAGTATATCGCATTGATTTTGATCTGGGATACAAAGTGCAGCCAAATGTAAAAGAATCTTTCTTCCAGGTTGTCAATGAGTTATGCAAAAAAAATATCATTTCTTCCTTCAGTTCCTATCCTTCTTTAAAACAGTTTAATTTACCGGCGGATTATCTATTTATTGTGACGCGTTCTACCTTTAATATTTCACCCAAACTTTCATTTGGAGAACAAGTTATTATACGCGGTTACAATTTTTTAAAACGTTTCAGCGAACCCGCCGAAGATCACTTTGGTTTGGATAAAAATATGTTATTAATTGAATTTGTGGCATTTAAATAAAAAAAGCCCTCTCACAAACGAGAAGGCTTTATAAAATGCAAATTAATTTCATTATAATTTTGAGGAACTAAATAAGGAATTAAGTATTTATAATTTTATGCAGCGCAGCAAAGCCGCAGAGCATCTGATAACCAGCACGTTACAATCTCCGCGAATTCCACAGCGCTTCCTTCTATCAATGTTTTTTATTTTATTGAAGCTGAGAAGTGTCCGTTCTATTCGCGCCAGATTTTTTCAAATCAAAGCGGAAAGCGTAGCCTCGCAGATTCGTGGTCAACGTTAAATTAGAATCCGCGATTTCCTCGATGGTATAGTCGGCATCCAGTTGGGTGTTGCGTTGCAGTAGTTGCTCCTCTTTCAGCTCGTAAGTACCCTCTTCCGGCATACCGGCTATGTTGGTGAGCAATTTTCCATCAGCAGTGAATTCAAAATATAATTCTGCCAGGGATTCAGTAGGGTTGCCATTGCGCAAGGCTTGTACAAGCTCCCAACGCCCGACCAGCATTTGTGCGGTTTCTGCGGTATTTCGAGTTTGGCAGGCAAAGATGCTCATGGTTCCCAGGAGTAGCAATAAAATGCCAGTATTTTTCATACGTTTTCGATTGATTTTTGACGCTGCAAAAGTATCAATTTTGTTGAATCATTATTAAACTTTGAATGCGTCAAATCCTGATTTGTTTACTTTTGTGGAAAATTTCTTCTTTTTTTTAACAACGAGCGTCTCTTAGAGCTGCACTGTTAAAAACAGAAAAGTTGATAGGCGCAGCGCACCCACCAACCTTTCTTTTACCAAAAAACAGCGTTTTTTTAAGCTTTTACTTCTTTCACCGTAAACGTAACCGCCAGATTTTCCCAAAGTAAAGTCACTTTACCGGTCTTCTCTTCTACTTTAAACATCATACGTTCCATCATTGGCTTCGATTTGCCCGATTTTGCCGTTACACGCAAAGCGTCTTCTTCTTTTTTGTAATTGTAAGCTCCCCACTGATTGGCTTCTTTGTTGAAAATAATCATCCATTCTTTTTCGCCCGGAATGGTAAAGAGCGCGTACTTGCCAGCAGCCAGCTTTTGCCCTTCAATTTCAACATCCTTGTTCACTTCAAAGGTAGTAGCTTCGTTGGCACCTGTGCGCCACACCTCGCCGTAAGGCACCAGCGCGCCCCAGATTTTTCTGCCTTTTACCGCAGGGCTGCCATAAACAATTTTTATATCCAAATCACCAACGGAGGCTTTGGCTTCCATTAAAGGACTCGGACGTTTTGATTTGTCGTCTTGCGCATGCAGCGTTGTAACAACACCCACCGTAAGAAACGTTAGCAAGAGTAGTAAGCGATTGCTTAATTGCATAGGTTCGTATTTTGGTTGGAAAATGTAAACGTTATTAAAAACCTATACAAAAGACTAAAGTTTTGAAAAAAAATGTTAAATCACAAGGCTTAATTAACAAAAATTTAAAAGGTTTTTTGAAATAGATTGATTTTACAGTAAAGCCTTCGAATCAAATTTCCTTCGCTGCCGCTCGCCGCAGGCGATCATTGATGGCGCTGCCCAGGTTTTCTTCGGGTAACAACTCTGCTAAAATCACATCCAAATCTAAGCGATCGAGGTAGCGCATACCCGCAAAAAGATTGCGAGCAGCTTCGGTAAAGTCGCCATGAGGGGATAGGGTGATAAGGGGATGGGGGGATAGGGGATGAGGGAATTCTTTAAAACAGATAATCCCAATTTTTTTGCCTTCATAATTTTTTAATAATAATTCAAGATCGCCCAAAACCAAAGGCACGCGCGGCGCGTAGTGACTTTTGAGCATGCCGGGTGCCTGCGGATTGGAGGTCGAATGCGGCTGCACCACTACCCTACCCACCAGCGATTCAATGGCTTCTATTGGAATACCGCCCTTTCGATATACGATGACCTCTTGATTATCAAATCCTACAATGGTACTCTCCAAACCCACTTCGCATGCCCCGCCGTCCAAAATGTACGGAATTTTATCGCCCAATTGCTGCGCCACGTGTTGCGCGGTGGTGGGGCTAATGTAGCCAAAGGGATTGGCGCTCGGCGCAGCAAGCGGAAAATCAAGCTGTTGTAACAATTGTAAAGCCAAAGGATGCTTGGGAATGCGCAATGCCACGAGGGGCGAACCCGCCGTGACCAGGTCTGGAATCAGGTCTTTTTTGGGTAACAACAGGGTCAAAGGTCCAGGGAGAAAGGCTTCTGCTAAAATTTCAGCGGTTTTCGGAAAACTTAAAGCAAAACTTTTTAAACGCGCCAGGCTACTCGTGTGTACGATCAAGGGATCGAACGAAGGGCGGTTTTTCACAGCAAAAATTTGTGCTACGACCTTGTCATTCAAGGCGTTACCCGCCAAGCCATAGACCGTTTCGGTCGGAATCGCCACCAGTTGATCGTCTTGTAATAATTTTATAGCCAGCTGAATATCCGCTCCAATCACTTTTTTAGTACAAAGGTAAAATTTTTGGTAGTGGATTAAATGCGTGGATACGATTTCTAAAAGTCAAAACGACGGATTGAACCTATTACCAAATTTTTGAAGCTTCCTTTAAAAATTTTGCCCAATTCCACTTGCCTTTTTCCAAAAAAGTTAAGAATATTACTACTGATTTCTCGCCCAAACAATTTCAAACACAGCACTGCTTCAAGGTACTTTTTTTGAATGGATTTTCTCACTTTTTAAACCTTACGGACTATGCCACTCAACGACCTAGTTCAACTCCACTTTACGGCGGCAGAAATTGCTGCGGTGGACGCTGCGTTTGCGCAACTCGAAAATGTACTGGCTCCGAAATGCCGCAACCTCACACCCGATGAACGCGGACAATTGGGCTCAGTAAACGAGCAAAATAAGCTGCTCATCAACAAGGTACGCGACTACCGCACTACCCAGCCCAACATGAGTAGCCCCGATGTAAACTGGACGGAGTATGAAGCGGACTACCAAGACCGCTTTTTCCTCGAGACGCGGATGCAACGCGCGTACACCATCCTGGAAATGATGGGCGATACCAAAATTTTGCACGACCACGACAACTACCAGAGCGCGCTGCTCGACCACCGCTACACGCGCTACAAGGCAGAAACCGAAGCCGGCGGCGGCTACACCACCAAGTACAATGAGATGAAGCAATTCTTCCCGAATACGGGTGGTGGAAATCCTTAAATTTTAATACTAATTTCATAAGCTTGCTTGCCTCCTATCCGTACTGGGTAAGGAGGCTTTTTATTTGGGCTTGGCTCCGCTGGTATCGGCTGCAAAAAACCTTCTTCCTCCCGTCTTATTACCTCTTTTTTGTAAAATTGGAAGCATTTTATTTAAAATTTTAGCCTTTCTACTAAAAAGTTTAGGTAGGGAGCTAAAAGGTTTAGGTCGGCTTTGCAAAATTTTAAGTTAAGAGCTAAAAGGTTTAGGTTCGCTTTGCAAAATTTTAGGTAAGAAACTAAAAATTTTAGATCGGCTTTGCAAAATTTTAGATAAGGAGCTAAAAGGTTTAGGTCAGCTTTGCAAAATTTTAGGTAAGGAGCTAAAAATTTTAGGTTCGCTTTGTAAAATTTTAGGTGAAGGACTAAAAGGTTTGGGTAAGTACTGGCGACCTTTAGTCGCCGTAGTAGGAGGGCGGCGACTAAAGGTCGCCGGTACAGGCACGCTCGTAGCGCTTTCTGTCTGAACCTTGATTTTGATGATTATTTTGATGGGGATGATGCACGGATTACAACAATCCTAAAAATCAAATGAATCACGGTTCAGACGACTCGCCGCGCTTTTGGTCTGAACCTTGATTTTGATGATTATTCTGATGGGGATGATGCACGGATCACAACAATCATAAAAATCAAATGAATCACCGTTCTGACGACTCGCCACACTTTCTGTCTGAACCTTGATTTTTATGATTATTTTGATGGGGATGATGCACGGATCACAACAATCATAAAAATCAAATGAATCACGGTTCTGACGACTCGCCACACTTTCTATCTGAACCTTGATGTTGATGATTATTTTGATGGGGATGATGCACGGATCACAACAATCATAAAAATCAAATGAATCACGGTTCTGACGACTCGCCGCGCTTTCTGTCTGAACCTTGATTTTTAGGATGATTTTGATGGGGATGATGCGCGTATCACAAAAATCATAAAAATCAA
>CAZFBN010000136.1:0-15203 GCA_964517145.1 uncultured Saprospiraceae bacterium | reverse complement strand
TCGGGCGCGACCGCGAAATGGATTTATATCTGGCAAAATATGATGTGTTAGGCTCGCTGGCGCATATCAAAATGCTGGAAAGTATTGGGCTGTTGACCTCCGAAGAATTACAACAATTGATTCCGGCATTGCAAGAAATTTATAAAAAAGCGGAGCAGGGCGATTTTGTAATTGAGGAGGGGGTTGAAGATGTGCATTCGCAAGTGGAGTTGCTGCTGACGCGGGAATTGGGCGATGTCGGTAAAAAAATTCACTCCGGACGGTCGAGAAATGACCAGGTTTTGGTGGATTTGCGTTTGTTCTTTCGCGGTGAAATTCAGGCAGTTGCAGCATTGACGCAGGATTTGTTTGAGCAATTGATGGAATTGGCTGAAACGCATAAAGGTACTTTATTGCCGGGTTATACCCATTTGCAGGTGGCGATGGTGTCGTCGTTTGGGCTTTGGTTTTCGGCGTATGCGGAGAGTTTGACGGATGATTTACAATTATTACAAAGCGTTTATAAAATTATCAATCAAAATCCGCTCGGCTCGGCGGCGGGCTACGGCTCGTCTTTCCCTCTGAATCGGCGGATGACAACGGATTTGTTGGGTTTTGAAGATTTGAATTACAATGTGGTTCACGCGCAAATGGGGCGCGGCAAGAGTGAACTCTTCCTGGCGTTTGCAATGGCAGGCTTGGGTAGCACATTAGGAAAATTAGCAATGGATATAACGCTGTATATCAATCAAAATTTTGGATTCATTCGTTTTCCCGATGAATTGACAACCGGATCAAGCATTATGCCGCATAAAAAAAATCCCGATGTGTTTGAGTTGATTCGCGCACGGTGTAATCAATTGCAAAGTCTGCCGGCACAAGTTAGTCAGTTGACGGGAGCCTTGCCATCCGGGTATCACCGCGATTTTCAGTTGCTGAAAGAGCAGATTTTTCCGGCGATTGAAAGTTTAAAAAGCTGTTTACGAATAGCCACGTTCGCGCTATCTCAAATTACAACAAAAACAGATATTATACAAGACGATAAATATTTATATTTATTTAGTGTTGAAGAAGTAAATAAACTGGTGCTCGAAGGCGTACCATTTAGAGATGCATATAAAATAGTGGGTGAAAGTATTCATAAAGGTGATTTTCATCCTGATAAAACGGTGGCGCACACGCACGAGGGAAGCATCGGCAATTTATGCCTGCCGGACATCCGCACGAAGTTGGAGCGAGTCATTCAAGGATTTGATTTTGAACGAGCCAATATGCAGCTAGCCACATTAGTCGCTGAATAACAGCAAATTGCACAAGGTTTTGGTAGCTTTTAAAATTTCTGATGGCTTCTTTTTTCAGATTTGGTATAAAGCCTTGTTTGAGTATAGCTTTGCATATCGTGCGATGTACTTTCCAATAATATCAAATTCGAGGTTGACTTTATTACCTATTTGTAATGTTTTGAAGGTTGTATGCTCATACGTGTAAGGAATGATGGCAACGGAAAACAGGTCGTCGTGCGGCTCAACCACCGTGAGACTCACGCCATTGATGCAAATGGAGCCTTTGTCCACCAGCAAGTGCTCCTCGGTAGGGATGTAGCGGAAGCGATAGTACCAGCTGCCGTCGAGCGTTTCCACAGCGACGCACTCGGCGGTGGTGTCCACGTGCCCTTGTACCAGATGCCCATCGAGGCGGGCGTTGGCGAGCATGGCGCGTTCGAGGTTGACAAAGCTACCAGTTTTAAGGTTGCCTAAATTAGAGCGGTTCAGGGTTTCTTGAATGGCGGTGACCGTGTGAGCGCCGTCTTCAAGCGCAACCACGGTGAGGCAAACGCCATTGTGTGCCAGGCTTTGGTCAATTTTGAGGGTATGTGAAATATCGGAAGCAATGGTAAAATGAATGTTGCTGCCTTCTGTGCGGCTGTTTTCAACGATGCCGAGGGATTCGATGATGCCGGTAAACATTTGTTATTGTTCGTTTGAGATTTTATATTTGACGTTTAATATTTTTGCAATATTAAACGTCAAATATAAAAATAAAAAACATTAGCGACCGCGAATCAGTTCAATGTACCCGCTCAATATTTCCGGCTGCTGGCGGATGCCATCGACGCGGCGCTCAAAGACACGGCAGGTGTAATAATACGTTCCTTCGTTGAGGTCTTGTCCGTTTTGGTTTTGACCGTTCCAATTCAGATTCGGATCATTGCTTGAAAATACCAGTTGCCCCCAGCGATTGAATACCTTGAAATCTACATTTTCAATAAAGCAATAAGGATAAGGCTTGAACAGATCGTTCTGACCGTCGCCATTAGGTGTGAAGGTATTCGGCAAATTGTAAAAAGGACAATTGTCCACACAAATAGTATCGCTTGGCGGACTTTCATTGTTTTTCAAGTCGAAAGACGTGACATAATAGCAACCCGCCAAACCCTGTTCTGGCATGTGCTCATAGTCCGTTTTAGACGCACCCTCCAGACTGACAATCAATTGGAATGGCGCATCTTGCGTAGGCGCGAAGTAAATGTTATAACCGGCAACGTCGGAAGCATCGGGGCAAATTTCAACCGGATTTTGCCAATTTAAGGTGTTGAACAAATCCCCTTCGGCGCAATTGACACCCTTGTCACAAATATTTGTCACTACCAATACCGTCGCACAAGGCGGCACATCGTCCACCGGTACTGAACAGACTTCCTGCGAGCTATTGTACAATGGACTGGCGATGCCAGAAATGCCGTAGGAACCTACGCTTACTATTTTATAACAATATTCCTGCCCATTCACTAAGCCCGAATGGCGATAAGTAGGATCGGATACCGTTGCAATAGTGTCGAAATTACCTTGCGCATTTTGCAATAAAACATGATACTCATAATTTTCCCAAGGTACCTGTTCCTGCCAGGAAAGCACATTGGCACGATCCGTTGGTGTGGCATTCAAAAAGACAGAAGAAGCCGGATTAGTTGTCCCCAGTGGATTGTTATTGCTGCTACCTGTGTAAAATCTGACTTTATAACTATACGCAGTACCAGCGGTGTTCAAATTGGTATCAACAAAGCAAGTATCGTTTGCGCCAGCAAAAGTAGGGCTCACAAATTCTACCCCAAATGGCTGGAAGGCATTGTCATTGGTGGTGCTGCCAATGGCGCGGAGCACCTGGTAGCGGTAGGGTCCTGGATTAATCAAAGTATCCAGATCCGTAGCGTCTGGTTTCGACCAGCAAACGCGCATTGTTCCGTTGGTGCTGCTGGTGCTCAGCACATCCACGTTGGTGATGAGGGGCACGTCGCGACTGAGTTGTACGCAAACTTCTACGGACGGTAAGCTTTCTATGATGTTATAAATGTATCTTCCACCGGGCGTCTCCTTGGCAAATTCCGACAAAACGCGGTAACAGTAAGTGCGTCCGCGTTCTACGGTTTCGTCAAGGAAGTAATACCTGCCATCTTTGGTCGTTTTGATAGCAGAAAGCGTGAGTTTTGTGTAACCGCGCCCCGCCAGCCCTGGAGTACAGGTGTCAATGGGAAACACATTGCTACCCTCTCTACGCCACACCGTGAAGCCCAGAAAAGCACTTTCAGTCACATTTTCACAAAAATAAGGCAGCGCCCAGGTCACTTCGGTTGTGCCGTTGCCCGGTTCTGCACGCACGTCTTGCGGTGGCGGACCTACGACTTTGATTCGGATGGTTTTCAACGTTGCCAGACCACTGGTATCTTCAAAAAAATTATCAGTTGCTTTAAAAACGACAGAATAATATTGGTTGGAAATATGATTACAATCGGTTTGCCACCGAAACACTTTCACCGTTGGGTCATCTCTAAAAACGCCATCATTCAACTCAAACGTTGCCTTGTTCGTTGTCACTTCAAACGGACCACCTAAAGCCGTAAGGCGTACTTTCTGGCGGGTTTCATCAATTGGAGCAGTAGCAGATACGCGTATTTCAACCAATTCACCAGCCACTACACAAATTTCTTCTTCGGATGTTTCAATCACTGGCGGTTTATTATCGCACTCCTCTACCCGAATTTGCATATCGCGCACAATGGTATCAATCGCAACGCCATCTCTGTATTCTATAATAAAAATGGCAATATTATATTCGCCTTTGCGCTGCGGCGCGTCCCACACAATGTCGCCCGTGCGCTCATTGATGGTAAGGCGGTTCATCGGACCCGGATTGATGAGGGTCGGAAATAAATAATTCGGCACTACTACATTTGCATCCTGATAAGGCGTTGTAAAATGATAAGAAAGGCTGTCGCCATCGCGGTCAAAAGCATTCGGGTTGTGGGTGAAGGTTTTGCCTACACAGCCAACATCCACAGGTGGCTGTAGCAAAACCGGCGTGTTGTTGCAACCTTGAAATTGAGGATTAGGAAAGGTATAAGTGGTTTGAATATGAAAACGAATCTGTTCGGAATTCGGAGCATTCACATTTAAAATCCCCCCGTTTCGGTTAGGGTCATTCATGGAGATGGTGTAAGTACCCCGTGAAGGATAAGTGTGAAAAGCAATATAAATATTTTTTTTGATGTCATTTTCCAACGGCTCCCCTTGTGGCGGACGCCCTGCACCGTTTACCCGTTCCACCCATTGGCAAAGCCCATCGCCAAAGCAAACCTCCACCGAATCGCGGTCTGCCTGTACGCTACTGGTTTTAGAATACGTCACCACTGTAATCTTCACCCGAAGGCTTTGCGTACAATCGCCCACTTGCTCCACCGAAATCTCGCCCGCGCGGTTATGCGTTGCCCAAAGCAAATGGCTGGAAAAAAACAGCAATACAAAAAAAAAGATATGTCGCAAAAAAGGGTAGTTACTTGACATAGTTTGATTGAGATTAAGGCAATTAAATGTCAATGTACGCATTTCTACGCAAATGAAATGTAAATCGCGTTGCAAAGCCGCGTTTTTTGTGTTGAACGATGGAAAGGGGAGAATAGTTTGTAATAATCTTTAAATCAAGCCAACTCAAGACAAAATCAATGCCAGGCAGTCTTTCAAGCTTGCTCGCCAATGGGGCAGCTCTAATACAAAAGATGCTTTTATTTTATTTTTATTTAAAACACTGAACGGCGGGCGCTTAGCGGGGGTCGGATAATCCTTCGTTTCAATGGGTAGGACTTTACAATCAATATTTGCAATTTCAAAAATGGCTTTTGCAAAATCATACCAACTCGTTACACCTTCATTACTGTAATTATAAACACCATGTAATAATACTCGATTTATTATGCCACTTTCTGCTTTTTGTATAATATCTAAAATAACTTTTGCTAAATCCCGTGCATACGTAGGCGTGCCGGTCTGGTCGTACACCACGCGCAATTCCGGGCGCTCCTTGCCGAGGCGCAGCATGGTTTTCACAAAATTATGCCCAAAACTCGAATACACCCACGAGGTGCGAATCACCATCGTTTGCTCCCAAATTGCTAAAGCTGCTTGCTCGCCATCCAATTTTGTTTGCGCATAGATGCTCTGCGGGAAGGTCGGATCGGACTCCTGTAGTGGCGTACAATTTAAATTATGATATACATAATCCGATGATAAATGAATCAACGTTGCGCCTACATTTTTACAGGCTTCCGCCAAATTCATTACACCTTTTACATTGATCTGATATGCTGCATCTGGTTCGCTCTCTGCTTTGTCCACTGCCGTGTAAGCCGCGCAGTTGATGCAATAGTGAATTTTATTCGCTTCAAAAAAGCGCTGAACGGAGCTTTTGTCTATAATGTCTAGTACAGAACGATCTGTAAATAAAAACTGAAAATCATTATATTTTGAAGCAAGAACTTGAAGTTCCTGACCGACCTGACCGTTGGTGCCAGTGATGAGAATCTTAACCATTTGATTGATTTATAATGGGAAAAAATTCAGTAAGGGTAAGAATTTTTGTTTGCTGAATAGTAGCCATGCGTAGCAAATCTTTATCTCCACTTAGCAGAAAGTTGGCATTACTATCTATCGCAAGATTTAATAAAAAATTATCTTTGGGGTCATCACATAAATAAAGATTGGAGGTTACCTGGATTGAAATAGCAACTGCTTGTAAATTAAATAAAAATATTTCTACCTCTTCGATTGAAAAATATCGTCGGAATTTTTCCCTGCGCAACACTTCTTCCAATTCCAACAGCAAGGCTTCACTTACTACAATCTCCAAGTCTGGATTTAAGATAAGGTTATTTAAGCGTACCTTTACGCTTATCAAAGCGCTCACCCAAAGATTAGTATCAATGACTACCCTTATCTTGCTCATAGCGCTGTTGTCTCACTTCATTTACTTCTGCAATGATCTCTTCTTCGGACATTACATAGTTGTTAATGTTTCGGTCGGCTATTTCCTGTATCGTCTGCGCCAATCGAACCCGAGCAGTTTCTTTTTCTAAAATGGCAAATAATTTAAGCTTTTCTTCCATACTACATTGCTCAATCACTGCCAGCAACTGCTCAAAATAAATCGGTAAGGAATATTGTAATTGCATAACTGCATTTTACCTAAAATACATCCTTTGGTTTAAAATAGTTTCCTTTTCTAGGCTTAGGATTTACGGTTCGCTCCAAATGTCGGCAATACCTGATCTTTTTCGGATAATATGACATCCATTATATCAATTTCCCAGTCAATATTCAGCGTTGGGTCATCCCAACGAATACCACCCTCGTGTGCTTTGGAGTAAAAATTATCACATTTGTAAAAAAACTCTGCCGTTTCACTCAGCACCACGTACCCGTGCGCGAAGCCGCGCGGCACAAAGAGCTGTCGCTTGTTCTCAGCACTCAAAAGCACCCCATACCATTTGCCATATGTTGGAGAATGCTCACGAATATCTACCGCAATATCAAGCACTTCGCCCTCAATCACCCGCACCAACTTTGCCTGCGCAAATGGCTCTACTTGGTAATGCAAACCCCGCAGCACCCCAAACGTAGAGCGCGCCTGATTGTCCTGCACAAACTGTGCGTCAATGCCCGCTTCCTTAAAAATATTGGCATTATACGCCTCATAAAAATAACCACGATCATCGTGCCAGACTTTTGGCTCGAATACTTTCAGGTCGGGAATTCCGGTTTCTAGAAACATTATATACTAATTAATTGCACACTGATTTTTATGATATTTAGGATTTATTATGATAAAATCAGTCAAAATCATAAAAATCTTATACAATCAGTGTCCTACTTTTGCCGGAAGAAAATCTCAATCGGCACGCCCGTAAAATTATAACTTTTGCGCAACTGATTTTCCAGATAGTTCTTATAATTTTCTTTTACGTGCTTCGGATGGTTACAAAAAAACGCAAACGCCGGATAATATAAGGGCAACTGCGTGACGTACTTGATTTTAATCAGATTGCCGCGATGCGCGGGCGGCGGATATTTTTCAATGGCTTCGAGCATCACTTCGTTGAGTTCGGAAGTTTTGATCTTGCGGGTGCGGTTTTCGTGCACTTCGAGCGCCGTTTCAATCACTTTGAATATACGCTGCTTTTCTAATACAGAAGTAAATACAATCGGCACATCATTAAATGGCGCAATCTTATCTTTAATGGCTTTTTCATAATCCCGCGCCGTATTCGTCTCTTTTTCAATGAGATCCCACTTATTCACAACTATCACAATACCTTTATGCCGCCGCTGCGCCAAGCGTAAAATATTTAAATCCTGCGCCTCAATACCCATCTGCGCCTCAATTAACAACAAAATAACATCTGATTCTTCCAGCGCTTTAATCGCCCGCATCACTGAGTAAAATTCCAAATCTTCTTCGACTTTCGCCTTTTTGCGAATGCCCGCGGTATCTACAACAATAAATTCTTTGCCAAATTTATTATAATGTGTGTGAATGGTATCGCGCGTAGTGCCCGCAATGTCGGTGACAATGTTGCGTTCCTCGCCCAGCAGCGCATTCAACAGCGAAGATTTTCCGACATTCGGCTGCCCAACGATGGCAAATTTGGGTAATTCCGATTGAATCGGGGGCTCTTCCGTAATTTTTTCCGCAACGGCATCCAGCAGATCGCCCGTGCCGCTGCCCGACATCGCCGAAATAAAAAACGTATTTTCAAAACCCATACTATAAAATTCCGTGGCTTCAAGCGTTCGCTCCGAATTATCGGCTTTATTCACCACTAGAAAAACGTCTTTCTTCGAACGTCGCAGTAAGTCTGCAACCTGCTCATCCAGGTCTGTTGCACCCGTCGCCACATCTACCATAAACAAAATGATAGAGGCTTCATCCATAGCAATTTTCACCTGCGAGCGAATCGCTGCTTCAAAAACATCCTCCGAATCGCGCACAAAACCGCCCGTATCCACCACCGTAAAATTCTTGCCGTTCCAAAACGAAGTGCCGTAATGCCGATCGCGCGTTACCCCAGGTGTATCATCAGTAATCGCCTGCCGCTCCCCGATTAAACGATTGAAAAGCGTTGATTTTCCTACGTTTGGACGACCGACGATGGCTACTATATTTCCCATTTATATATTTTATTATTTATTATTTGAGGTTTGACGTTGCTATTTACATGTGCTTCATATTCGATTGTTATTCAATGAATTGCCTAAAATTACAATCAAACCTTATTTTTATAAACAGCTCCTTTTTTAAAAAGGGATGCAAAAATATAATAAATTTAACGGATTTTCAAATAAAGAAAGGTAAAACTGACCATAGTCAATGTCAATTGCACAACATCAAACTTCAAATAAAAAATATTCAACATATGTAGCGTAGTAACGTCAAATTATAAATAAAAAATAAAGAAATCAATTGTCATACCCAAATCGCCGCAACGCCTTTTCATCATCCCGCCAATTCTCGCGCACTTTCACTGTCAATTCCAGAAATGCTTTGCTATCAATAAATTTTTCAATGTCCTGACGGGCAGCAGTGCCAAGGCGTTTGATGGCGTCGCCGTTTTTGCCGATGATAATGGCTTGATGACTTTTGCGCGTGACGTAAATAATGGCATAAATGCGCGCAAGTGGCTCACCTTTAGTCGTTTGTGTTTCTTGATAGGATTCAATGCCAACTTCGACCGAATACGGAATTTCATCTTCGTATTGTTCCAGGATTTTTTCGCGGATGATTTCCGATACAAAAAAGCGCTCGGTGCGGTCGGTCAATTGATCTTTGGGAAAATACTCCGGTCCTTCCGGTAAATCATTGAGTATCACTTGTAATAAACCCTCCGTGCCTTGCTGATGCAGCGCCGAAATTGCCATCGTTTTAGTAAATGGCACTAAATGATTCCATTCATTTACTAAATTTATTACTTTTTCCTGATCCGCTGTGTCAATTTTATTAATAATTAAAAATAACGGCACTTCAATTTGCTTCAATTTTGTAATAATCGGGTCATCGGCATCATATTTTTCATTCGGATCGGTCACAAATAACATAATATCGGCATCTTCAAAGGTGGTATTTACAAAACTATTCATCATCTCGTGCATCTTATATGCCGGATTGCGAATGACGCCGGGCGTGTCGGAAAATATAATTTGAAAATCATCCCCGCTCAGAATCCCAAAGATGCGATGCCGCGTCGTCTGCGGTTTGTTGGTGATAATGGACATACGTTCGCCCACCAAAGCGTTCATCAAAGTTGATTTTCCGACATTCGGACGACCGATGATATTAACGAAACCGGATTTGTGTGCCACTTTATTTTTTTACAGCAATGGTACACTGATTTTTAGGATAATTATGATTTTTTATGATCTAAAATCAGTCCAAATCATAACAATCATAAAGATCAGTGTACTATTAATATTCTTTTAAACGCTTCACCCCATTAAACATAAAATGCTCCACCATTTGCAACACCGTTTTGGGCAGGTGCGGACGCCAATTCAGATGCGCCAATTCCTCGCCAAAATTCACATAATTATACAACCGCGCGGCTTTCATTTCATCCGTTACATGATCGAGCGTATTTAAAATGCAAATCCAGCCGCCTTCATCGCTGACATCCTCGTACCATTCGGCATAATAATCATCTTCACCGGCATGAAAATTAAATACATTTTCACCGATTAAAATATACCGGTAAATTCCCTCTTTAATTAGCGGATCTATTACATCTCTTTTTAAATACATGATGTCATTGTTAATACAATCATTCCACTCGCCGATGAATTCCATGATGGCGTAGCCCTCGTCGTAATCGGCAAATAATATTTTCATGTAAAGCGTATCCGATCCAAAATCATCCCATTGTGGGTGAATGTAATAATTGTAAACCTGATTGGTATAATTAAATTCATCATACTCGCGCTCGTAAAACGGCGACTGTTCGTCCTCCGAAGCGATGTAATAATCGCGCCATCTATGATATGGTTCTATATCGTGCATGATTCTAATGTGCTAATTATGTAATTTGCCGATGTGCCAATGCAGTCAAACATGAATATGCGAATACATCGCATTGGAACACAATTTTTGTAGAAACGCAAGAGCCCCACTTCCTGTTTTAACCGCCTTTCATTTTTAGAGCCATAAAAATACCTGCCACGATGCCCACGATTCCAAAAAATACCATAACCATAGCGTATCCGATAATTGTAGTCAGAATAGCCTTAAAGCTAGCCTTTACAAGCGAAGTGGAATAAAAACTTTGATACACATAAGCATAATAAATGATACTAATTAAAAAGACTTTTAGCATCAGATATGGAAACAAAGAGGGGACTGCAAGAATCAGCAGCAGCGGCAAAATGCCAATAGCCGTGGTGTGCCCATACACATAAGCATTTAGTACAAGGTGCTCGGCATAATTCTGTCCGCGTTTGCGAAAGACCCAGTAAGAAGCCAAAGCCATAAAAGGCAATATCAGCAAAGGCATGAAATTTAAATACTTACGCATCTCGGCATTCACTTGTTGCTGCAATTGACGTTGCTTTTCAGCCACTTCTGGTTTGTCGGAGTAAGCTGTGATGTCTTGTACCTTTTCTTGTTGCCGATCATATAAACCGGTAGAAAGAGAGAGCCCTACAGAAAGTGCAATCCACAATAGCAAATACCGCAGCGGCGAATAATATCGCACCGTTTGTCCATTGATAAAATTTCGAATGACCTCGCCAGGATTAACAAACAACATTTTAAAAGTGTACCAAAATCCTTTTTCAAGATTGGTCAGAGAGGAAAATAACTCCGAAAAAATCCGCCGCACAGTGATGCGTTCGGTGATGTGTTTCTGACCACAATCACTGCAAAACGTGCCGGAAAATTCAGCATTGCAATTTTTACATTGCACCAATGCTACTTCGGGCTTAGAGGGCTTTATATTCAACGTTTCCATGATTAAAAGCGTTTTTCACATCAAATATCCAACATCAAATATCAAAATCCAACATCCAAATTTATCCTTTACTTTGCCATTTCACAACATTTACCGACCAATGCTCAAAATTGCCATAACAGGACCCGAATCTACCGGAAAAACAACGCTCACCCGCCAACTCGCCGCGCACTACGATACCCTCTGGGTGCCCGAATATGCCCGCTTTTATCTCCTGCAACTCGACCGCCCGTACACGCCCGAAGACGTCATTGAAATAGCAAAAGGACAGGTGCATTGGGAAAACGAACTGGTGAAATTAACCAATCGACTCCTTTTTTGTGATACCGATTTGATTGTCATAAAAATATGGCTGAAATTTAAATACAATATTGAAAATGAATGGGTGGAAGCAAAATTAAAATCTCAATTGTACGACCTACACTTGCTTTGTGACATTGATCTGCCCTGGCAGGACGATCCCCTGCGAGAAAACCCCAATCTAGAAGATCGAAAAACATTATACGATTTATATAAAAATGAATTGCAAAAGCTCAAGGTCCCTTTTTATGAAATAAAGGGCACCGAAGCAGAGCGCAAGCAACAAGCCGTTGCCATAATCGAAGGCATTCAAATTTAAAGCGGCATTTTCAAATTTTACATTTCTTATTTCGCATTTTACCTTTCCTCCCTTACCTTTGCACTTTCTCATTCGGGGTGCCTTACTCATTTAGTTGTTAAGTCATTCAGTCAACAGTCGATAGTTAATGATCAGTAAGTTTGTATAAACGCCTGGCTACCGACTACCCAACTATTGACTTTCAACTAAAAACAGGCTGAGATCATACCCATTGAACCTGCCCGGGTAATGCCGGGAAGGGAAGATTGATTGCAAATTGCTGATTTTTTATTGCTATCGCTAACATTACTAAATTGTCATTATTATCCGTGCAATCAGCAATTACCAATTATCAATTCACTCAATGTGTCTTGAGGTAACACGCCTTCCAACCCCTGGAACGGCAGATTTTTTCACCCTTTTTTTCACCACGAAGCGCATAAAGAACACGAAGCTTTTAAAAAAGGAAAGATCTGCTGATGAGAGGTCAACGTCACGCAATGAAAGACTTCCCTTGTCAACTCGTAATGCGTTCCACTGAAACACAACGCGCGGGAGGGCGGCTAATCACTGTCCGACCGGAGGGAGTTTGATTAGCCTAGCGTTTTTTGGTTACTTTTTTGGGCGATGCAAAAAAGTAACAAACCTCAAGCGAAAGCGATCCCCAACAGCAATTTACAAGTGTCAGCATAAAAGCAACGGTTCCAGCGCAAGAAGTGGTAAAAAAAGTCAGTCATTTTATTCATTATGAAACCATCAATTGCACTCGCAGTTGCCCTACTGCTCACACTCTTTACCAACGCACAAACCATTCTTACCGGCAAAGTCACCAACGCACAAAACGAACCTTTAGCTGGTGCCAACATTCTAATTACACAACTAAACGCAGGCGTCGCCACCGGCAACAACGGCGTGTACCGACTCGAAAACCTACCCACCGGAACCTACGAACTGGTCATTTCTTACATAGGCTACGAACCGATGACCAAAACCATTGCCGTTCAAGATGGTGAAAACAAATTCGATTTTCAATTGAACGAAAGCGGCATCCAACTCGACGAACTCATCGTCAAATCCACCCGCGCCGGCACCAAAACCCCCATGACTTTCACCAACATCCGCAAGCCGGCAATCGAAAAACTCAACCTCGGGCAAGACGTCCCCTTCCTCCTCCAATGGACGCCCTCCACCGTCGTCACCAGCGACGCGGGCGCAGGCATCGGCTACACCGGCATCTGGATACGCGGCAGCGACCCGACGAGGATCAACGTCACCATCAATGGTATTCCCTACAACGACGCAGAATCGCAAGGCACATTTTGGGTAAACCTGCCCGATTTTGCTACATCGACCAATGACATTCAAATTCAGCGCGGCGTCGGCACTTCCACCAATGGCGCGGGCGCATTCGGCGCAACGATTAATTTAAACACGTCCAAAGTCCAGCGGGAAGGCTGGGCTACCTTAAACGGCTCCTACGGCTCTTTCAACACCTGGAAAGGCAACGTCCAATTCGGCACGGGCTTATTGAAAGACAAATTTACCATCGACGGCAGGTTGTCGCACATTCGTTCCGACGGCTGGATTCAGCGGGCATCTTCCGATTTGAATTCGTACTACCTGTCCGGCGCAATGGTCGGCAAGAAAAGCATGCTGCGTTTCAACCTCTTTTCAGGACATGAAATTACCTACCAAGCCTGGAACGGCGTACCAAAAGATTATTTAGAAATTGAGAAATTAAGAAATTTTAATTCCGCCGGAACGGAAAAGGAAGGCGAACCGTATGACAATGAAGTCGATAATTACCGCCAGACGCATTACCAATTATTATACAACAACCAACTGACCAACAGTTGGAATATCAACGCTGCCCTGCACTACACACGCGGCTTGGGCTATTTTGAGCAATACAAAGCCAATCATGCTTTCACAGATTATAATTTTAATCCAATTATCATTGGTAATGATTCTATTACAAATACCAACCTCATTCGACAACTCTGGCTCGACAATCACTTTTACGGCGCGGTGTATGCTTTGAATTATAATAAAAACCGACTCGACGCCACGCTCGGCGGCGGTTGGCACGTTTACGAAGGCGAGCACTACGGCAAAGTCATTTGGGCAGCTTTTGCCCCGACGGAATTGGGCGACGATTATTACAACAACGACGCCCGCAAAGCCGATTTCAACCTCTACACTAAATTCAACTACGCACTGTCGGACCAATGGAACGCCTACCTCGACTTACAATACCGCCGTGTGGACTACAACTTCCTCGGTTTTAATGAGCAACTGGACAACGTACAACAAACCGACGAACTCCACTTCTTCAACCCCAAAGCCGGACTGTTTTTCAAACCCGCCGCCAATATTGACCTCTACGCCTCTTTTGCCGTCGCTAATCGCGAACCAAACCGCAACGATTACACCGAATCCACCCCCGCCAGCCGACCCAAATCGGAGCGCCTCTACAACACCGAACTTGGCTACCGCCACACCGCCCGCAAAGCCGCCTGGGGCATCAACCTCTACCACATGTACTACCGCGACCAACTGGCACTCAACGGGCAAATCAATGACGTGGGCGCTTTCACTCGCATCAACATCGACCGCAGCTACCGACTCGGCGTGGAACTGACGGGCGGTTGGCAGGTTTTACCTAAAATACGCCTCGACGGCAACGCTACCTTCAGCCGCAACAAAGTAAAAGCATTCACTGAATTTGTAGATGTGTATGACGCCGACTTCAACTGGCTCGAACAACAAGCCATCACACGGGAGAACACGGATTTATCCTTTTCCCCCAATATCATCGCAGGTTTGGAACTCAGTTGGAACCCGGTCACGCCTTTGAACCTGACCTTGTCGAACAAATACGTCAGCCAGCAATACATTGACAACACCTCCGACGAAAATAATGTTATTGACGCCTACACCTTTACTAACGTGCGCGCGCGCTACACCTTGCAGCCCCGCTTTGCCAAGGAAGTCGCCTTCACCTTACTGGTGCAAAACCTCTTTAACGCCCGCTACGAAACCAACGCCTGGTCGTACCGCTATCTGTACGACGGCGTTACGGCAATAGATCAGGGTTTCTACCCGCAAGCCGGCACGAATTTTTTGCTGGGTGTGCAGGTGGGATTTTAAAAGAAGGACAAGGTACGAAGTTGGAAGGACGAGGTACAAAGTACGTCTGGTATTGTCCTTCCAACTTCGTACTTTTACAAAAAATATTGTATTTTTGAAATTTGTAAGAAGCTGTTAAAAATTAAAAAGATTGACATATAAGAGAAGCATCCTCAG
>CAZFBN010000135.1:0-15340 GCA_964517145.1 uncultured Saprospiraceae bacterium | reverse complement strand
TGCGTTTACTTGCTATTAGATGTGGAAAAACTTAATTTTTAACAGCTTCTTAAAAGAAGATGATATAATATTGTGAGGTATTAAATACAACTCACTTACACTCAAATCACGTAGAGATTACTTACCTCATTGAAAGGTACAATAACAAGTTTACGGGTATAGGATACTTAAAATTACTGGAAAAATGAATGGTATTGACACGTGCAATGCAGCACTTTGTCAATAATAATTCTATTATACTATTTACTCAAATATATCATATGTATGTATTTGGATATATGATATTTTAGCGAACGAAAAACATAAATGAAATGACCGGGTTCAAGTTGTGTGCAGCTGTGCTGCTGAACTTATTTTTTTGCTTCATTGTCAATAAAGGATTTGCGCAGTCTTTGACTGAATGTGAAGCGAGTATAGCGATAGGTATATATGAAGAATACACCGTAAAACCTGCTAACTGTTCTGCAACTGGCACTATTACTTTTTGGTATAAAGGAGATTTAAATTGGGAATTTAGACTTAATGGTGGTACTTGGCAGCCAGGTTATACACGCTACGAACCAAATTCATTCTATAATGTACTTGCTGGGAATCATACCATATATGGAAGAAACCAGACTACACAGTGTACTATATCCTTGAATTACACACTCGAAGCACTTCCAGGTGGAGAACCACTTATAAATAATGTTACTACCACTGAGGCATCCTTTTGCTCCAATAACGGCTCCATCAGCATTGATGCGACGAATGTTGCTCCAGGGGGATATAGTGATTTGAGATACCGGCTGAACGGCGGCACGTGGAGCAGTAGTAATACGTTTAACAATCTGGCAGGTGGTGCTTATACGGTGGAAGTAGCTACCAGCGACGGACGATGTGTATCCTCGACAACTGCAACTGTGCCGAAATTAGCTCGCCCAACGATTAACAGTGTGACGACCACCGCTTCCAACAGTTGCGCTACGCCCAACGGACAAATTCAAATCAATGCAACTCATCCTAATAATATAGACTTGATGTACAGCATTGACAATGGTGTGACCTGGTCGGGTAATGCGCTGTTTACCAATCTTAGCCCAGGAACTTACACCGTTGCCGTCGCCATATCGGGTGATGAAAGCTGTAAAGTGACCCGCACCGCAACACTGGGCGGTACGAGCACTATTAATATCACCAACGTAAGCACTACCGCTGCTACTTCCTGCGCAGCACCCGACGGAAGGATAACTATTAGTGCCAGTGGTAGCGGTACGCTGTATTATAAAATACAAGGCGGTACCTGGCAAACCTCCAATATTATAAATGGATTAGTGCCCGGAACTTATACCGTGCTGGTGAAGAATAGCACTGGTACATGTGAAGTTACTTATCCGACACCAGTGCAAGTGAATGGTACAGGAGTAGTTACCATTACCAGCGTAAATACAGTTGCGCCTACTACTTGTGATACGGCACTCGCAAATGGACAAATCACCATCACTGCGCAAGGAGGCACCGGCTTACGCTATAGCATAAATAATGGTCTTAGTTTTTCGACCAGTAATATTTTTTCAAATCTAAAAGCAGGAACGTACAATGTGGTGGTGACGAAATCGGATGGAAGTTGTGCCGTCAGCTATCCACCGGTGGTTGTCCCAGCGCCGAGTGGCATCACGGTACAAAGTGTACAAACCATACGTCCTACCATTTGCGGGGCAACCAATGGTTCTATCACAATCACAGCTGCTCCTGCGGGAACGTATCAGTACAGTATTAATGGGGGACAAACTTTTCAAAGCTCGGCTACTTTTTCCAATTTACCGCAGGGTAGCTATCAAATTGTAATAAAATCAGCTACCTCTGCCTGTATTGCTTATCATGCTGCAAATCCAGTAACATTACAACCTCTTACATGCCCGGAAATTTGTAATGATGGGATAGATAATGATGGGGTAGGCGGGGTGGATAACTGCCCGGATGCCACTTGTGGACTGACGACTATGCAAGTACAGGTGACCCAGACAAACTGTTCTACCAATACAAAAGGTACTATTACGGTCAATACCGGGCTTGTTTACAAAAATACTGCTGCATTGCAAGTTGGAGACATCAAGTTTGTCTCTTTTTTCGCAAGTTCTTCAGGTACAGATACTTTCTCATTCGCTCCAATTGTAAATCTTGCCGCAGGTACAAAGCTGATGTTTACGGACAATGGTTGGCGCAACACCAGTCCAATTGGATTTTTACTCAGAGAGGGCTTAGTAGAATGGACTGCACCTACCCAAGGCGTAACAGCGGGAACCCTAATTAGAATCATTATTAGAACTTCAGGAAATATTTTTCTGCCAAGAGCTTCGGTTAATATAGGAACGGTCAAAGTAGATGAAGACATTCCTAATTATCAGGCTTTTGACTCAGATTTAAATTTCAATCTGGATTATTATTGGCTTAGTCAGGTAACTATAGATGGAGACCAACTGTTTGTATTTACCGGTAACTCCTTTCATGCAGATAGTATTAAAATAATTGCAGGTATCCACTGGAATGGTACAAACTGGGATACTAATGTTGGTGATAGTAAATCTTCAGCTAAACCACCTACCCTCACTAATGGAACTACTGCCTTACTGTTAGGTAAAGTGTCAAATTGGTCAACTACTCCTCCTATATTCGATAATACCATCTCCTACAGTATTGACGGTGGACAGACCTGGCAAACTAGCCCTACATTTGCCAATCTGAATCCAGGTTTCTATCGGGTGTTGGTGAAAAAAGGGGATTGTATCACCGCCTTTGCCGGCAATCCGGTGCAAGTGTTTGCCTGTACAGAAATTTGTGGAGATGGCTTTGATAATGATGGCAATGGACTGGCAGATTGTGCCGATGGACCTTGTGGTGTGCCTGCATTCACAGTGACGCCCACCCTGCCTGCTTGTGCCCCGGATATTGCATTGGGGAACATTATGATCAACTTATCAGGGGGAGGTACTTACCAATATAGTATAGATAATGGCGTCAACTGGTACAATTCTACTACTTTCAACAATTTGGGAGCGGGAACTTACCGGGTAGTAGTGCGGAATACTAGTAGTGGTTGTACGCTTAGCTATTCCGCTAACCCGATGACATTCTCCCTGCCTACCTGCCGGGAGGTATGTAACGATGGCGTAGATAACGATGGGGATGGCAATATTGACTGTGTGGATACTGACTGTGCATTGGTGACAACTGGATTTGCCGTGGATGTGACGCAACCAACGTGTCCGCTTGGTGGCAATAACGGCAGCATCGTAATAAGCGGTGCGAAGAACAGTACGGCAGCAAAGACCTTCTTCACCCTAGCACCCGGCGATGTCGCCATTACACAGTATGATGCCGACCCGGATCAGTTTACTTTTGTAGTAAGACAGCCTATTGCTGCGGGAACCAAACTGATTTTTACCGATAAAGGCTGGGTGAATAGTACCAGTGGCTTGCGAACGCAGGAAGGGCTGGCAGAATGGACGGCACCAGCCGGTGGTTTAGCTGCCGGTACGTCTGTCACCATCACCCGCACTAATGCTTCGGCTACTGCCGGAACGGTGTTGTTTGACGAAGCCATACCCAATTACGCCGTTTATGATAGCAACGATCCCAATTTTGACCTGAGCACCGCAGGCGATCAGTTGATTGCTTTATCTGCCAAATCGCTGGATGTAAGTCAAATAAAACAGCTTACTTTTCTGACCGCTATACAAGCCAATGGTAACGCCTGGGAATCAAGCGCTACGAGTGATGCCACTTCCGGCTTACCACCGGGAATGGTCAATGGTAGCACTGCCCGTACAGTTGGCAAGGTAGCAGAAGCCAACCTGATTCCTTACCCTGCGCTTACGCCTTTGTACGCCTTTAGTGTAGATGGCGGCGTTAATTTCCAGAATGATAGCACTTTCACCAATCGTTTCCCCGGTACGTACTCCATTGTCATCAAAAATCTGAGTACGGGCTGCACGGCTCCCTTAGGTACCAATCCGGTCGTACTGGAAGTACCCACCTGCCCGGAAATATGCGATAACACCCTAGATGACGACGGTGATGGAAATGCCGACTGTGCCGATACGGACTGCGCCGTGCCCAGCTACGCAGTAAGCTTCACCCAGCCCGGCTGTCCACCTGCGCCGGTCCATGGTAGCATTACGATTGCTCCTTATGGCAATGCGACAGATTATCAATACAGCATTGACAGCGGTGCCACGTGGCAAAGTACCGCCGTTTTTACCAACCTGAATGAGGGGACGTACCAGATTGTGGTGAAACGAATTGCTAGCGGCTGTACCCTGGCATATATGCCCCTCACCTTGCAGCGTCCTACTTGTCAGGAAATCTGCAATGATAGTATAGACAATGACTTTGATGGTTTGATAGACTGTGCTGATACCACTAGTTGTGGGATTGCACCATATGCTATCTCCCTCACGCAGCCCGATTGCCCACCGAATCCGATTTATGGTACCATCTCTATCACTCCGTACAGTTCGGAAACGTACCAATATAGCCTCAACAATGGGGCGACCTGGCAAGATAGTACCGTCTTTGCGAATGTAGGAGAAGGGACTTACCGCATCACTATACGCAATGTGGCGAGTGGGTGTGTGGAGACATCGGATTCGATGGTGTTGGAAAGACCGGCGTGTGTGGAGATGTGTAATGATGATATAGATAATGACTTTGACAATTTGATTGATTGTGCGGATACAACGAGCTGCGGCGTAGCTTCTTTTGCAGTGACAGCAAGCAATCCAGTTTTTGTGCCAACGCAGGTAAAAGGTAGCATCACCATTACGCCTTCTGACAGCAAGGCTTACCTGTACAGTATAGACAGCGGTGTGACCCGTCAGGCGGTGCCTACCTTTACCGATCTGGAACCAGGTGCATACAATGTATTTGTATATAGTGGGCAGTGTGAGGAGGAATATGAGGATAATCCCGTCTTTTTGTTAAAACCAAAAGAATTATGTGACCAGGTAGGCGATGAAGATGGCGATGGCTTGGCAGACTGTACTGACCCGGAATGTAGTAGAAAACCGGAATGTAATAGCGCTACTGAAAGGACTATATGTTACGGCGAGGAAATTGATTTGACTTTTCCAACGAATGACTGTGTGAAATGGGAATCCGAAGATTTTATACCGAACAGCAACTCTAATGCGATCACGGTTAGTCCAAAAAGAACAACCACTTATAAGATTCATATCACAGATGACGACGGAAATTTAATTGGTACACACACCTTTACGGTTACAGTACTTCCTCAGCTACCAGTCACTATCACTGCCACGGAACCCGCTATTTGTGAAGATGTCACTTCTACGCTCACGGCAAATCCTGCAGGATATATTAGTTATTTGTGGTCCATTGCGGGAGAAGATCAAATTATAGGAGAAGAGCCAATTATTACCATTTTTGAGCCGAATACTTACTCTGTTACGGTCACCGATGATAACGGCTGCAAGGGTACAGCTTCTATAAATATAAAATCATCCGAAGATGTAGAGATAAAAATACAGCCTGATCCTGCCATAATCTGTGCAGGACAGCAGATAGAATTATCTGTTCCATCTGAGCCTGGCAATACTTATCAATGGGGAACCACTGATGGCAATTTTACGAATGCTCCAAGTCCTGAAAAAATCATTGTAACAGCAGCTGGAACTTATACCGTTACTATTACTGACCCTAACGGTTGCCAATATACCGGAACGGCTGAAGTAAAAAGCCAGGAAAGTCCTGAGGATATAGCACAAAGTTTAGAAGATGAAGGATTTGTATGTATTCCTATAACTGTAACATCGGATCCTGAGCAATTAAGAACAAAAAAGCCTGTATTAGAAAAAAATATGGAGACTGTTGACAATCAGGCTTCTGGAGTACAATTCCATTTTCAATCCTTGCCAGGTGAAAATATTACTACTGAGCAGTTACAGACGATATTAAATTCACGTCTAAATAGCGAAATTGCTTGTAGCACTTTACCAAAAGGTTTAATAACCGAAAATGGTAGTTTTTGCGAATCTGATTTCTATCAACAGAACAAGGGAAACTTTTCTGAGAGCGATTTAGGTATTTGGATGCATCTCTTGAATCGTGAAGGAGACAACGATTGCCTGTATGTAAAAGTATTTAGTTCAGGTGAGACTGATGTAACAACTGAATCACTTATTGAGTTATTTAATTTGGCAAAAGAAGACCCAGATAATTATGGATTTGCTTCCAAGTCAGAACAAATTTTACACTTTACACTCAATCATGTCTTGTCTTCAAAATCAGCTGCCGATTCTGTTCCATTAGCTCCTGCTACAATTAGATATACCCGTGATCGCCTTCAATTTGGGCCAGACCAAACTACTTGCCAATATAACCAGCCCGTAGTTGGTTTGACCCCTTCAGGTAAATTGGTATATGTACCACCTGGATCGACGGTAGAATTTGGGACAAAAGTTGATTATCGAGATCAAATAGATCAAAGGGCAATCACCTACTTTAAGGTGCATGAAGGAGATAAAAAAGGAACGTGGCGAGCTCATACATGTGGAGGCAAATTTTTGGGGTACTACAATGTAGAAAACGGAGATTACTATACTTTTGATCCAAGCATTTTACCAAATATCGCAGCATTAAATAATGGTGTGCTAGAAATACAAGCAGGCACTTATTACCCCGAGCCCTGCCCCAATAACCACATCGAGGTAGAAATTATGAAATATACCGGTGCTGGTTATGACGTTACTGCCACTCCAACAGTAAAAGAGCCTCATGTTGCTAGTTTTTCAAATGTAGAAAGCTATCCAGACAGAAGGTTTTATGCAGTTTATTATTGTCCAGTTGCTATTTCTGAAGCTTCTTTTGATAAGCCGTTTGCTATTAATCTTAATCCTCATAATAAACCAGATGGTGACACAGGTGTATTTGGATGGACGATGGCTATGAAAAACAGTAATGGAGAGGTAAGTTGGATTTATGGCTCCATTGATGAAACGGGAAATATTACTTATCAAATATATGCCTGTGGAAAATGGCTACCATTCGATCCCCCTAGCCATCCGGCTTGGGAATATACGAATGGTTTGATGAGGGCTTTGTTAGGTATTTTATATGAATATGGTAGCCCTATTGGACATTTTGCATTAGACGCAATAGGTTTAGTAATTGATGGTGCAGATTACCTAAATGCCGCATGGTATATTTATGAAGGCAATACACGAGAGGCTACTTTGTCTGTCGCTTTTAGCCCAGGAGCTGCGGGTATTGTCTTAATTGGCAGTAGATATGGGGTAAAAATTGGCACAAAAATTTACAATTTATTAGAATTTGTTATTAGGTATGCCGATGAGACTGGACAAATTATTACGAAGGCTCAAAAGATAGATGCTGTTGTAAACGCTGCCAGTGCTGCTGGTATGACCAGCCAGCAAACCTTAAAATATTTGAATTGGATTGATGATTTGATATATACCAATCCAAAACTTGCATTAAAATTCTTGACCGATCCTGATTTGGCAGGATTGTGGAAATATGCAGATGAGGCAGGATTGGATGATGCCCAAATGTTGCGATTATTTGAAGATTTGGCAAAAGATGGTAGTGATGAACTAATAGAAACCTTTGTTTCCAACCCAGAACGTATTGATGATTGGGTTAATTTTAATAACTATTTTAGAAATTTGGATGATAATTTCTTTTTACAATTTAAAAATCCTCCGAGTTTAGACATTTTGAGAGCAAGAGCTGTAAAAGCTATGACAGAGTATCCTGATGAATATGTGGAAGCATTAGAAGCATTTGGGATGTCACGATATGAATTATTTACACGCCATGGAGCAGATTATGGAGATGAGTACTACGAAATTATCGATAACTTTATGAATGCAAATCCAAGTACCTTAACAAAGGCAGAAGCTCATGCTATATTTGGTTATACTACTAATTTCTTTTATCTTACTTTGAACGCATCATTAAGAGATGGGATTGATTTAGAGAAGACTGCTATGATAACTAATCTAATTAATTCAGCACTTAGTAAACTACCTACATGGCAAGGCGGTAGCTCGGTATATCGAGGAATCAAAGTAAAGGGAGAAACTTTAGCAGAAAGGATAGAAGCCAGAAACTTAATTGTAGATAAATATCGGCAAAGTGACGTAAGCCATAGTGAATTTACTTCTGTGGGCAGTAATCCTGATGGGTCTTTTTTTGATGATCCAAATGCTTTAATTGAAATAATAATTGATTTAAAATCACCTTCAAAAGCGAAAGATATATCAGACTTAGCCGATGGAATACACTACCGGGATAAACCTCGGTCAGAATTACTGTTTCCTACAGAATCTACTTTTAAAGTTGAAAGTATCTCTGAACCAAATGCAAAAGGTATTGTAAGAATTATATTAACAGAACTTTAATTTTATATTTATGGATAGCAATGAGGTTAATCAAATTATAAGTAAGTTAATTAAAGAAAAAAAATTTAAAGAAGTATCATTTATTTTGGATGAATATTCTAATTTTTTTAGGGAAGAAAGATATAACAAAATGATATTCGAAGAAAAAGTCAAATACTGGACAGGTAGGCTCCATAGCCAAATGCGTTGGAATGGGGAATCAGGTGTGGATGAAATGGCAGTTTTTTCTAAGGCTGATTATGAAATTTGGAAAAAGCACGAGCCTGAAATAGATGAATTACTACCTCATATTATTAAACACCTTACTGTGAAGGAAGAGGATGTTTATGAGGCGCTGAAAAAATAAAAGAATTTATGCTAATTGAAACAGCCATTGGAGATGCTTATGGGGTGGGATTTGAATTTGCATCACGAGATTTTGTTATTGAACACAATCATCTGACACAATTTTATCCTCATCAGAAGTATAAGTCATTGTTTAAGAAATATTCGGACGATACACAAATGACGTTGGCAATAGCTGAACTGATAATCGAAGGCGTAGAATGGGAAGATGAGATAATAGCGAATAAATTCTTAGAAGTGTTTGGCAGAGATAAAAGAGAGGGATACTCTTCGCGCATGTTTAAGCTATTAAACACTTGTAATAATGGGAAGGAGTTTATTTATCAAATTAATGCAAATAGTGACAGTAACGGAGCAGCAATGCGAGCAGGACCGATCGGCTTTTACAGAGATAGTCAAGAAGTACTTGAAAAGGCTGCAATACAAGCGAAATTAACACACAATTCAACCAATGGGATTAAAGCTGCTCAAGCAGCAGCATTGATGTCGCATTATTTCTTATATGAAAAAGAGGCAAAAGTCAAAATTGGAAAATATATTGATTCAAAAATAGAGGGTGATTGGAATGAAGATTGGACTGCACCTGTAGCTGCAAACGGTATAGAAAGTGTGCGAGCGGCAATTACCGCCCTAAAACGAAAGAATAGTATGAAAGAATTGCTAAAAGACTGTATCAATTTTACAGGTGATGTAGATACGGTCGCAGCAATTGCACTTGGGGCTGGGTCATTATGTTCAGAAATTCAGCAAGATTTGCCACAATGGATGTATGAAGAATTGGAAAATGGAGCTTATGGCAAGCCCTATTTAATAGAAATTGATGAAAAATTGCAAACAATGTTTAGTTAATATGTCATCAATCACCCAAGTACTGCATAAGTAGAAAACACTGCTGCAAAGCGACAATTGTAAGCAGTAGTAAAGATATAACAAAAATGAAAAACCTCCTTCTTCTCTGTTGCATCGTACTAGCTATCGCCAGCGCCAAGGCGCAAGGCATCCTGGAGCTTAAAGCGAATGTACTGGGCGTCTTTGAGTCGGCGATCGGATTATCGGGCGAGTATTTGCTGGCACCCAAGTGGGGTATAGAGGCAGGTGTAGGCTATGTACCTTACAACTATATTAGCAATACCTATAATCAGACGGTTACAATCAAATATGTCAACACCTATCTATCCGGAAAATACTATTTCAAGCCCAGGTATGGCGGCGATCGCTTTTTTGTGGGGGCAGTGGCAGATTATTATACCATCCTTTCTCGCGCTGTCGGAAAACAAGAAATAGAAAAACCCAGTAATGCGCTGGGGGTAGGGATTGAACCGGGTATAAAAGTATTGGTCAAGGAACGATTTATAATAGAATTTGGCGCGCGGGTGCTTTTCCTCGAAGATGTATTTGAAGGCACCGATGCGAATATTAATTTAATTATCAGCGGAAAAATCGGTTACCGATTTAATAAGAAATAGAACTCAATTATTCAAAAAATAAAAAGAAAACCAGATGAGTCGTTTTTCTACTTCACATCTTCGGCAGTTGTTCGTAGTGTTATTTTTATGCTTTAGCTATGCTGCCTTTGCTACCATTGATATTGTATCCAAGAGGGCTTCTAGTTCGGATATTGTGTGTGATGGAAGTATTACATTGCTTGCCGAAGGCACAGCAGGTCCATTCCAGGTAGAATTGATAGGTCCCACCTATCGTAATCTTGACGGAGTTAGTGGACAAATTGTCCTCAATGGGTTGTGTGATGGTGCTTATGAGATCATTGTCACCAATTCCTACAGATGTGAAAAAACAATTAATACCACTTTAGGTTGTTCATTAGAGGCAGTGCCAAGTGTTATTCCTTCCTGTACCACCGGAGGTGGAGCGATCTCTTTTACCCCGCAGAATGGAACACCTCCTTATAAGTATAAGTGGCGCAATGTGGCAGGTACTTATGCTAGCCTCGACCAAAACATTAGTAATCTTCCTCCCGATGATTATCAAGTAACTGTTGTAGATGCGAACGGCTGTAGAGCGAGCACCACCACACCCATATCCACCACACCTACGGGGGAAGATGCCATATATCCTTATATTCAAAAAGTAGAAGTGTATGTAACGGTGAATGCTGTAAGGACGCTCATCTATGAAGGAGCGTGGGGTTCTTCTGCACCCAACTGCCTGAAGTATCAAGGTGATACAAAACCCATCACGCAGGAGTTGTATGATGCTATAAAGAATGGGCAGGCAACGATGGAAGTGATCGCCACTGCAAGTAAAGCCTTGAGCACTTTGACAGCGACTTTACCCAGTATAGGTGGAGCACAATCTGCTGGATCAGGTGGAGGTGCGACCTGGACCTTCAATTTTCCGACCAATGTATCAGCAGGTATGATTACTGCCAATGGTATTGAGATGCCCATTGATTTCGTTGGGGAAGATAGTAGAGGTGATAAATTGTTGAAATTGCGACAGCTCAGTAGCGATTTTACCCGCTGCGCTTCCTTGCCCACTTTAGGGCAAAACTGTACCTGGAATCCCAAACCTAATGCTGGAACAGATAATGCACACGTCGTACAAACCTCCTGTATTTCTACTGCTTTTAGTATAGCGACTACGAATGTCCAATATAATTGCGATAATCTGGCGGATGTCTGTATTCAGGTCAATAATGGCGGAAGCGGCACTTATACTTTCCAATGGGAAAATGGGCAGATTGGTAACTGTGCCACTAACCTTACCCCTGGCAATTGTTATGCAATAACGGTAATAGATGCTTGTGGCGCGTCGAAAACGGAATGTATCAATGTACCAAATTCTAATATTCCCTCATTGGCGATTCAGAATGTGGAAGTACAGAATTATTGTGGTTCTACCCAAGCAGGTTCTCTAAATGTAACAGCTAATTTTGGGAAATCGCCTTACACTTACAGTTGGAGCGGTGAAGGTGGATTTACTGCAAATACAGCTCAAATCAACAATCTTGCAATAGGAGAATATTGTGTTACCGTTACAGACCAGTGTGGACAAACGGCAATTACTTGTCGTACCATTACAAATGTGTCTAACAGCCTCACCGTACAAGCTACTCAAAATAAGCCTGCTTGTGCGCCAGATGGCGCTGGTAGCTTGTTGGATATAAACGTTTCTCCGATAGGGACATATCAATATCGATGGAGTAATGGAGCTGTCACAGATGATATTCAAAATGTAGCTGCCGGAAATTATACGGTAAGTATTACGGATGGAAATGGTTGTATAACAACAAGTAGTGTTACTATTCAACAGAATCCTGTTATTTACCTGGAAAATGTTGAGCAAGCCATTAGCCATCCATCTTCATGCGGTGCTACAGATGGAGAAATATATTTTAGATTTGGAGGACCTGTCGGCGGAACAATAAATACCCCTACTGATTATGATTGGGACTGGAGTAACGGAGACCCCGGTCGAGGGCATATAACAAATCTTTCCTCTGGTATTTATACCCTTAGTATTACTGACCTGGTGGGTTGTACTAGTATTTTTGAAATAGAGTTAATAGGACAGGATGAGCCGCAGATATATAGTGATATATTGCCAAGCTGTACGGATAATTCAGTGGGAGCTATTGCATTGTTTGTTTATGAAAATGCACCTACCTCGCCTCCTAAAACATATACTTTCAACTGGGCAACGCTCGATGATGCAAGTGGGGTAGTTGAATATGCTGCTACTGGACTTGCTCCAGGAAATTACAGCGTTACTATTAGCGATGACACCCATGCTTGTGGAGACATTGTCAGAACTTACACCGTACCTGCTTTAACAGCAAGTGCACCGCTACAAGTAGAAGGTATTATAACCAAAACTTGTCCTGAAAATCCAACTGGAAAGATCCACCTTCAAATAAATGGAGGTGTACCATTCCCTTCGGATGCTCATTATGAACCGTATCAAATAAGCTGGGAGAATTCAGCACCTTTCAGTCAAAGAGAAAATTTAGAACCGGGTGATTACCAAGTTACAGTAACGGATTATTGCCGTACTTCCGTGGTCAAGACTTTCAAGGTAGTAGCTGACCCAGCCTTAGTTTTTGATGTGGTAGCTACTGCCATTAGTCATACCACTTCCGAGCAAGAATTCGGGAGTATCGCCGTCCAACCGACTGTACCTGGAAGTTATAGTTATCAATGGGATAACAATGCAACTGCTCCAACCATCAATGGATTAACGCCAGATGTATATACTGTGACCGTGACTAATAATGCAACAGGGTGCAAGATTGTAAGGGAATTTGAAGTGGAAGGTTGTATAGATGTAGCGAGTTTTGATGCTATAATTGTTGGTGGTTCTGCATTAGACCCTACTCGATCATTTGAATTTCAGATACAAATTAGTGAAAATTATGAATTATTTACCGAGACTTTTCCAAGTAACTATTCCATTATCTGGAAAGAACCTGTGCAGGATAATATAGTAGGATATGGGGGAAAAATAATTCTGCCTAGTAATTACCCACACAATGCAGTAAGAGCTATTATATCGAATGGTTGTCATACTTTGGAGCTTACCAAACATATACTGCGGTGTAATACTAATGAAAATTTAGAGAACATCTTTATAATTAAAAAAAATCTGCCTTGCACAGGTTTTAATGATGGCAGTGTAGTGGTTTCTATTCCTAATCCTTTAGGAGAACAAGTATCAGTTGAATTCAATGATTTACAAATTCCTACTCATGTACAAGGAACAAATAACATCATCACTGAAATTGGAAGCCTTTATGGGCAACAATCCTACACTATTAATATTAATATAGGAACTTGCACATTCAATTTTAGCTTTCAATTAGATGAAAAAGAAATTAATAGAGAATTCCATCATGTTGATCGACTAGCAGGGATATGTTATTATGAACAAAATTGCAGTAATATAGATTTTGGGGAAGAATTCTATTTTCATGAAGAGGCTAAAATTGCATGGGAAGAAGCTGGAAGCAATTTTTTTGGTGCATATCCAGAATGTAAAGCCCCCATGTATTGCGGAGATTTAAATGTAGGAATTAAAAAATTTGATACAAAATGGGTATATGCGAGAGAATATCAATATATTTTAATAAACGCTGGTTTGATAGACGAATGGAATGCTCTATCAGGAAAACTTGGAGATGCTCATGCTTGTAGGAAAGTGCTTTATTGTACAGGGGATTTGTCTTTTATAACAAGTGTTCCTGTTGCCCCTCGTCTTCATGGACTTTTTAATGGTAAGCCAGATAGATATACTGCGGATGAGCCCAAAGAGATTATTCCCGGTGATGATGATTGTACTCTAGTAAGATGTCCTCAGTTACTCTTCGTTGTAGATAATTCTTATTTAGCTTGTTGGGATAGCGATAAAGACCCTGGGTTTGAAGGTAGTCGTCCTGATGCTGTAAATAATTGTGAGGTTCGCACTGGTAATGTTTACGAGTTATATCTTTTATATAATGCCCTAAAAGGGCAACTTCCTACCATAATATCCACTGGGCTCGGACAATTTTTGGAGTTGCATGGAGATGATCCAGAAGCAAAATGCGCTACCGTAACTTACTGCGCTAATACGCTTCAATATATTGGAGACAATCGTGCTTTTATACAATGTAATGCTGATATTTTTGCCTGTGATGGCGTAACTAAAATTGGAGAAACTTGTGACCCTTCTGCAATTAGAGATGAAAATGGTAATATTGTAGGATATAAAATCATGTGTGAAAGTGTAGGTATCGGAGTTGGGGTTGGACAGTTTTGTAGCCCTGACATAAAAATTATTTCAAATTGCGATCCTCCTGGTCCAGGTTTAACTTTTGAATTAGATAAAACATGGGAAAACACTAAAGAAACATTTAGCAAAGTAGAAGATTTTTTTAAAAATGTTTTTGGAGAAGTTAGAGATGCAGCAGGAGAAGTCTTAGATGTTGTTAAAATTCCATTTGTAGAAGGGGCAGAGTTTACCTTCCAAGCGGCAAAAAATGTAGTTAAACTTCTTTTTCCTAAAGGCGTTACCTGCCCTTCTGTCAATCCTTTATTACCTGAATCAACAGAAGAAGATTTATACCCTAAAATTGTACTAGATACCTTCCAAAATGAAGTATTACAAAATTTTGGAATTGCTAAATATGCAGAACTTCCTATACCAAGAGGTATAGTAAAAAATGGTAATGATAGAATTTACTACAAGTATGATGATGCTGAAGATAAAATTAGTAAGGATATAACTTCGACAATAGAATACTCTATAGAAGATTGGGATTATGAACATTTGATTTATGTAAGGCAAATATTAAAAGATCAAGAATCTGAACTAGCCTTTGAAGATACAGCAGTAGCCTGGGTTAATTCTATTTCCGCTGATACTTCTTTTAATATCAAACATCTTTCTTCAGAAGGCTATAATATAACCCTAGGAGGCGTTTTTCAAGGAACGCTAACCTATGATTCAACAGTAGTTGCTCATTCTGATAGTTTATCGTCTTTTTTATTTAGAATTGATAAAGATGGTATTTTGTTAAATGCACATATTGAGCTTGTTTAAAATTAATGAAAAATCGTAATATCTTTTCAAACTAAGCT